>VAXX01000152.1:4066-5485 GCA_005885115.1 Actinomycetota bacterium
AAGGTCGGCATCGGCGGCGGTTCGATCTGCATCACCCGGGACCAGAAGGGCATCGGGCGCGGGCAGGCCTCGGCCCTGCTCGACGTGGTCCGGGAGCGGGACGTGTACGCGGCGGAGACCGGACAGTACGTGCCGATCTGCTGCGACGGCGGGGTGCTCAACGACTACCACATGGCGATCGCCTTCGCGATGGGCGCCGACTTCATGATGCTCGGCCGCTACTTCGCCCGCTTCGACGAGAGCCCGTCGCGCCTGGTGCGGGTGGACGGCCAGTTCTTCAAGGAGTACTGGGGCGAGGGCTCGCAGCGGGCCCGGAACTGGGCCCGCTACGACCAGGGCGGCGACAAGCTGGTCTTCGAGGAGGGTGTGGACGGGTACGTCCCGTACGCCGGCAGCCTGTACGAGAACGTCGCGCTCACCATGGCCAAGCTCAAGGCCACGCTGACCAGTTGCGGCTCGACCACGCTGCGTTCCTTCCACGACAACGCGGTGCTGGTGGAGCTGTCCCAGCAGAGCTACCTGCAGAACACCCACGAGGTACAGCTACGGGAGCGCCCCTACGATCCCGGCCGGTAGTACGGCCCGGAAGTCCTCACCCGGTGGCGCCTGCACCCGGATCCGGGTACCACCCAGATCGAAGCCCAGCCGCCACGAGTGCAGGTACGTCCGGCCCTCGCCGCCCTTGTCGAACAGCGGATCGCCCTCGATCGGGTGCCCGATCCAGGCCAGGTGCACCCGGATCTGGTGCCGGCGCCCGGTGACCGGGTGCACGGCGAGCAGGGTATGCCCGTCGTCCGCCCACAGCCGCTCGAAGGTGCTCACCGACGGGTACGTCCGGACGTGCTGGAACTGTTGCGCCGGCGGGACGTACCAGCGGGACCCGGCGTCGGCGAGGATGATCGCCTCCCGGTTGGCGGCCACCCGTACCCGGCTCTTGCGACCCACGCTCAACGGAAGGTCGATGGTGCCCCGCTCGGGCAGCCCGGTCGACCGGGTGAGCGCGAGGTAGACCTTCTCCACGGTGCGCCGGTTGAACTGCCGGGTCAGGTCGCCGTGGCAGTCCAGGTCCTTGGCCAGTAGCAGGGCACCGGAGGTGACCTTGTCGATCCGGTGTACCGGATAGAGCCTCTCGCCGGCCTCCTGGGCGATCCGTACCAGATCGGTCTCGTGCCGCTCGCCCATCACCGACAGTCCGGCCGGCTTGTTCAGCACCAGCACGGCCCCGTCCTCGTAGAGGACGTCACGTAGCTGTGACCAGTGGCTCACCGGGTCACCGTATACCGAACGGAAGGGTCTGCCCTCTTGCAGATCCGGCAGAGATCCGATCTATTAGAGCGGCATGAGTGATACATCGAAATGGAGCTATAGATGACCGGTACCCCCATCTCCCGCCGGGCGGTCGTCGGCGGCGCCGCGGGA
>VAXX01000153.1 GCA_005885115.1 Actinomycetota bacterium
CGACCAGGAGGGCGGGGAGGTACAGACGTTGCGGGGCAACGACTTCCCGGCGATCCCGTCAGCCGTACAGCAGGGGCAGTGGGACCAGCAGACCCTCCGGGCCCGGACTGCCGACTGGGCCGGGCGCCTCGCCGGTGCCGGGGTCACCATGGACCTCGCCCCGGTCGCCGATACCGTCCCCGCCGGTACCGGCGGCGCCAACCCACCGATCGGCGCGTTCAACCGCCAGTACGGTTCGGCGCCCGACCCGGTGGCCCAGGACATCGCCACGGTGGTGGGAGCCGCCCAGTCGGCCGGGGTGCTGACCACCCTCAAGCACTTCCCGGGCCTGGGCCGGGTACGCGCGAACACCGACACCTCGACCCAGGCGGTGGACCCGGTGACCACCGTGGACGACCCGTACCTGCGGCCGTTCTCGGCGGGCATCGGGGCCGGGTCGGCCGCGGTGATGGTGTCGTCCGCGACGTACCCCCGGCTTGACGCGCAGTCGGTCGCGGCCTTCTCCACGCCGATCGTCACCGGCCTGCTGCGCCAGCGCCTGGGCTTCACCGGCGTGATCGTCTCCGACGACCTCGGCGCCGCCGTCGCGGTCAGGGCCGTACCGGTCGGCGACCGCGCGGTCCGGTTCGTCCGGGCCGGCGGTGACCTCGTGCTGACCGTACGCTCGGCCGACGCCGCGCCGATGACCGCCGCGCTGCTGGCCGCCGCCCGCCAGTCGGCCGACTTCGCCGCCCGGGTGACCGACGCGGCCCGGCACGTGCTGCGCGCCAAGTTCCGCGCCGGTCTCCTGCACTGCTAGCCGCGACCGGTACGGGCCTGCAACTCCTCGATCTTCTTCGCCGCGTCCCGCTTGGTCAGCTCGTCGGGCAGCTCCTCGCCCGCCTCCCGGGCCAGGGTGCCCAGGTAGGACCGCTGCGCCGCGGTCCACGGCTCGTCACCGGTGACCCACTCATCGGGATCCTTGATGGCCGCGTCGTCGTCGGTCACGACCCACCCCCTCGCTCGTACAGGTGTGTCATTCCCCGGGTGCGCGCGGTTCAACCGTGCCGACCTCCAGCACGATCCCCTGGGACGGATTGAGCAGGGGCGCCGGCAGTCCGACGGCGGTCAGGACCGAGCCGGGCACGGTGACCGTACCGGCGAGCAGCCACTCCGGTTGGCGCAGCGCGATTCCGGCCGGTACCTCCAGCTCGCCCGGCACCGTGACGGTGTAGGTGCGCGCCGGGTCCAGGCCGGGCAGCCGGATCGGGGCCGGGACGATGTCCGGTGAGCTGGTCAGCTTGAGGTAGGCGTACACCGCCCGCGTCCGATCCGGCGAAACCGTGCCGTGCACCCAGGCGGCCGGGTCCGGATGGTCGGCCCGGACCGTGTCACCGCTGTGCAGCAACGGCCGGAGCCGTTTGTACAACCGGATCCAGGCGGCGAGCCGATCCAGTTCGGTCTCGCTGCACGAGCTGACGTCCCACTCGATACCGGCGTGGGCGAACAGCGCGGTGATCGCCCGGAAGCTGAGTTCGGCGGTACGTCCGGTGGTGTGCGACTCGTACGGGCCGACGTGCGAGCCGGTCAGCTCGGGCGGGACGAGCAGCCCGGTCCAGCGCTGGATGGCTTGCCGCTCAAGGGCGTCGTTGGTGTCCGAGGCCCAGATCCGGTCGGTACGCGCGAGGATCCCCAGGTCCACCCGGGCGCCGCCGGACGAGCACGACTCGATCTCCAACTCGGGGTGGCGCCGGCGCAGCTCGTCCAGCAGCCGGTAGGTGGCAAGGGTCTGCGCGTGTACCCCGGCGTGCCCGTCGTGTACCGCCTCCAGCAGGTCCCGGTTGTGGTCCCACTTGAAGTAGTCGATCTGGTATTCGCCGACCAGCGCGTCGAGCCGGTCGAGGACGTACCCGAACGCCTCCGGCCGGGCCAGGTCCAGGATGTACTGGTTGCGCGCCGGCATCGGGGGCCGGCCGGGCGCGGCCAGCAGCCAGTCCGGGTGGGTACGCGCGAGGTCGGAGTCGGGGTTGACCATCTCCGGCTCGACCCAGAGCCCGAACTGCATCCCCAGCGACCGTACGTGCTTCACCAACGGGTGCAGCCCGTCCGGCCAGACCGCCGGGTCGACGTACCAGTCGCCGAGCCCGGCGTGGTCGTCGCGCCGCCCCCGGAACCAGCCGTCGTCGAGCACGAACCGTTCCACGCCGATCCGGGCCGCCACGTCGGCGAGCCCGGTCAGCCGGTCCAGCCGGTGGTCGAAGTACACCGCCTCCCAGGTGTTCAGCACGACCGGGCGCGGGGTGCGCGGGTGGTTCGGGCGGGCGCGCAGGAAGCGGTGCAGCCGTTGGCCCAGCCCGTCCAGGCCGGCGCCGGACCAGACGAAGTACGTCCACGGCGTGGTGTACGTCTCCCCTTCGGCGAGCCGGACCTCACCGGCGGCGAGCAGCTCGCCGCCGCCGATGACGGCGAACCCTTCGGGGATCCGTTCGGCCACGTGGGAGTGGTTTCCGCTCCATCCGACGTGTACCCCCCAGACCTGGCCGGATCCGAAGCCGAACCCGTCCGTACCGGCGATCAACAGCCCGGTCCCGTCGTGGCCGGTGCGCCCGCGCCGGTTCTCCCGCAGCCGGGTGCCGTGGGTGAACGGGCCGCGCTGCGGTGCGCGTTCGCGGGCCCACCGCCCGGTGAAGTCCAGCAGTTCCAAGGCATCCGCCGGTACGGGCAGGAGCGTGTCGACCCGCTCGACGGTGTACGGGCCGGTGCCGGTGTTGGTCAGCGCGTGCCGGATCCGCAGTACCCCTTCGGGGCTCAGGACCAGCTCGGTGGTCAGCGCGATCCCGGCGTCGACGTCGGCGGCGCGTACCCGCACCGAGCCGTCCTCGAGCGCCACCGGTCCGGTCAGCGCCAGCCGCGGGTACGGCCAGCTCCCCTCCCGGTGCCCGGCCAGGCCCGGCCGCCCGATCCAGCCCTCCGCCTGCGTGGGTACCAGCGTCAGCCGCACCGCGTCGTTGGTCGCCGCCAGCGGCAGCGCCGGCGTCAGCGCCCGTACCGCGCCGGCGTCCAGCGCACCGAGATCGGCGCCCCAGTGCAGCACCCGGGGCAGGCCGGGGCCGGCGACATCGAGCACCACCATCACGCCGTCCGCCCGGAGTACCACCGGCTCTGGTGACCCGCTCACGTCCACGCCCGCCTTCCGCTGGTTGGTGTTGCGCGTTCCTGCCGGTGCCGGGGCCGCGACCGGGGCTCAGACTAGATCGCCACGCGCGGCGCCGGCAAGAAAAGCCCAGACCACGCCCCGCGTGCATGAGCCGCCCGATTGCGGGAAGGACAACGGGGACCGAACACGAGCGCGGAGGTGACGAACGTGACGGACGTCGCGCAACAGGATGTGGTGGCGTTGCTGCTGGAGCAGCACAACCAGATCAAGACCTTGTTCAACCAGGTGTCGACCGCGCGCGGGACGCAGAAGCGGGAGTTGTTCGAGGACCTGGTCCGGCTGCTCGCGGTGCACGAGAGCGCCGAGGAGGAGGTCGTCCACCCGGCCGCCCGGCGCTCGATCAACGGTGGCGACCAGGTGGTGGAGAGCCGCCTGCACGAGGAGGACGAAGCCAAGCACGCGCTGGCCGAGCTGTACGACCTCGGGGTCGACCACCCCGAGTTCGACGCCAAACTGGCCACGCTCGCCCAGGCGGGCCGGCGCGCTCAAGGCCGCGGAGGCCACCGCCCCGACCCGCCCGCACCCCGGTGCCGGTGAGTCGGCGATGGCCAACCTGCTCGTCGGGCCGCCGGCCGCGGTCTTCGACCGGACCCGGGACGCGGTACGCGACTGGCGCCAGTCCCAGCGGGACGAGGACTGAGCCATCCTCCCTCCGGCGCCGCCGATCACCGGCGGCGCCGGAGGCTTTGCGCGGGACACCGTACGGCGGTCGATGCGTGCTAGCGTCTGCCGATCTCACCGCGCAGCCGCGGTGGACCGCAGACCCCACGGAGGATGCGCCCATGGCGATACGTCGAGCCAAGCAGAAGGAACAGGTCATCGCGAAGCTGTCCAGCGTCGCGCCGCCCGGGGAGACCTTCATCGCGTGCGTACACTGCGAAACCGGCCCGAGCCCGTGGCTCAACAGCCTTTTCGACGAGGTACCGTTCCTCGGCCTCGTCGTCGCCCTGACCCGGAAGTTCTACTTCCTGACGCTGACCAACTCGTCCGTCGTGGTCAACTCCGCCAACCGGTTCACCAACCGGCCCGGTGAGGTCGTCGCGGTGTTCCCGCGGCACGACCTGCCGGTCAGCCGGGTCAAGCGGGCGATGGTGTGGAGCTCGATGTACCTGCACTTCCCCAGCGCCGCCAAGCCGACCCGGCTGAACATCCACCGGTACTGGCGGGGCGAGTTCGACCAGCTGCTCGCCGCCCTGCCCGCCCAGGCCGTCGAGACGGTCTGACCACCGACCTGAACATCGCGGCCGCCGGGCCCGGGCCGGGTCCGGCGGTCAGCGCAGCGGCAGACCCCGGCGCCGGGCGGCGCGCCGGATCAGGCGCGGGCACAGCGCGGCGATCACCAGCAGCGGTACGGCGGCGACCGCCATCGCCAGCCCCAGTGCCCCGGTACCGGGCCCCCCGCCCATGGCCCGCTGGAACACCGGTGCCTTCGACGCCGGACGCGGGGTGGGCGGGTTGCGGAGCCGATCCACCTCGTCGGGCGTCACGAGGTGCCCGACGCTCCCATCGGCGGGCAGCCCGAATCCCCAGTCGAGCAGGGCGGCGCCCTGCTGCCACCCGCGTACCGGAAACGCCTCGGCACCCAGCAACGTGACCACCAGCCGGCGGCCGTTGCGTTGCGCCGCCCCGACGTAGGTGTGCCGGGCCTGGTCGGTGAAGCCGGTCTTGCCGCCCAGCGCCCCCGGGTACCGGGTCAGCAGTTGGTTCTCGTTCTGGATCTGGAAGCCGCGCGGATCCTTCGGCGGCTGCGGCGGGATCTGCGCCCGCAACGCCGTGTCGTACCGGCGGAAGTCGTCCCGGGCGAAGTCCGCCCGGGCGATCAGGGCCAGGTCGTACGCGCTGGTGAACTGCCCCGGCCGGTCCAGCCCCGAGGAGCTGACCGCGTGCGTGTCGTCGGCGCCCAGCCGGTGCGCCTCGGCGTTCATCGCCGCGATCCCGCCGGCCAGCCCGGCGTCCCCGCCGCCGAGCCGGGCCAGCACGTTGGCCGTGTCGTTGCCCGATTCCAGCAGCAGCCCGAGCCATAGCGTCTCGACGGTGTACCGGCCGCCGGGCAGGACGCCGACCGCGGAACTGCCCGGATCGATGTTCAGGTCGTCGGGGGTCACCTCGACCACCTGGGTCGGGTCCAGCCGGGGCAGCATCGTCTCGGCCAGCAGCAGCTTCTGTACGCTCGCCGGCCGGTGCTGCTCGTGCGGTCCGCAGGCGCCGAGCACCTCGCCGGTATCCAGGTCGGCGACCAGCCACGCGGTGGCGGACACCGCGGGCGGGGTGGGGACCCCGGCCGGTACGGTCAGCCCGGCGGTGGCCAGGCCCGGGCCGCCGAGCACCGGACGGGCCGGGTCGCGCGCGGGCGGGGACGGCTGCGGCGGCACCGGCCGGGGCTGGGCCACGTACGGGCACGGTACGAACACCGGCGTCGCGGACGGGGGTACCGCCGGCGGCGACCCGATCAGCGCGGCGCCCGCGAGGGCGGTGAGAACGCGCCAACCGCTCATGTCCGCGAGGGTAGTCGGGCCGGTTCCGGGCCGCACGGCGGACGGGCCGATACCCTCGGAGGCCATGGGGCCGCTGAACGGGCTGCGGGTGGTCGAGCTGGCCGGAATCGGGCCGGTACCGTTCGCCGGGATGCTGCTGGCCGACCTCGGCGCCCAGGTGGTCCGGGTCGACCGGGTCGACGGCGGCCGCCCGGACCTCCCGCACCGGATCCTGGACCGGGGCCGGCGCTCGGTCGCGCTGGACCTCAAGCAACCGTCAGCGATCGAGGTGGTACTGCGCCTGGTCGGGCGCTCCGACGTGCTCATTGAGGGGTACCGGCCGGGGGTCGCCGAGCGGCTGGGCCTGGGGCCCGATCCGTGCCTGGCCCGCAACCCCCGTCTGGTCTATGCCCGGATGACCGGCTGGGGACGGGACGGCCCGTACGCGAGCACCGCCGGGCACGACATCAAC
>VAXX01000154.1 GCA_005885115.1 Actinomycetota bacterium
TTGTTGAACGCGTAGTCGGAGAACGGGACGAGGATGTCCCACAACGTCTTGATCGCCGCCTCGGAGTACCCGTTCTCCCGCATCCCGGCGGCGAACGGCTCGAACTCCTTGTCGAGGATCTCCTTCTTCTTCTTGCCCATCGCCCGGCGCAGCAGGTCGGCCTTGCCCAGCGAGTAGCCGGCCACCTTCTGCGCGATCGCCATGACCTGTTCCTGGTAGACGATCAGGCCGTACGTGTCGCCGAGGATCTCGTCGAGCGGCTCGGCCAGCTCGGGGTGGATCGGTACGACGGGCTTGCGGTTGTTCTTGCGGTCGGCGTAGTCGTTGTGCGCGTTGGCGCACATCGGCCCGGGCCGGTAGAGGGCCAGTACGGCGGAGATGTCCTCGAAGTTGTCCGGCACCATCGAGCGCAGCAGCGAGCGCATCGGCCCGCCGTCGAGCTGGAACACGCCCAGCGTGTCCCCCCGGGCCAGCAGCTCGTACGTCGGCCGGTCGTCCAGCGGCAGGTCTTCCAGGACCAGGTCGACGCCCCGGTTGTCCTTGATCGACTCCAGGCAGTCGTCCAGGACGGTCAGGTTGCGCAGGCCCAGGAAGTCCATCTTGAGCAGGCCCATGTACTCACAGGCGCCCATGTCGAACTGGGTGATGACCGCGCCGTCCTGCTCCCGGCGCCAGATCGGGATCACGTCGACCAGCGGGTCCCGGGACAGGATCACCCCGGCCGCGTGTACGCCGACCTGCCGCTTGAGCCCCTCCAGCCCACGGGCGGTGTCGACCACCTTCTGGACGTCCGGCTCGGACTCGTAGAGCTGGCGGAACTCGACCGCCTCCGCGTATCGCGGGTGGCCGGGGTCGAAGATGCCCGACAGCGGGATGTCCTTGCCCATCACCGCCGGGGGCATCGCCTTGGTGATCTTGTCGCCGAGCGCGAACGGGTACCCGAGCACCCGGGCGGCGTCCTTGACCGCGGCCTTGGCCTTGATCGTCCCGTACGTGACGATCTGCGCGACCCGCTCCTCCCCGTACCGCTCCGTGGCGTACCGGATCATGTCACCGCGCCGACGCTCGTCGAAGTCCATGTCGATGTCGGGCATCGAGATGCGGTCGGGGTTGAGGAACCGTTCGAAGATCAGGCCGTGCGCGAGCGGGTCGAGTTCGGTGATGCCCAGCGCGTACGCGATCAGCGCGCCCGCCGCCGAACCGCGCCCGGGCCCCACCCGGATACCCTCCCGCTTGGCGTACGCGACCAGGTCGGCGACCACCAGGAAGTACCCGGGGAAGCCCATCTTGCAGATCATGTCCAGCTCGTACTCGGCCTGCCGCCGGTGCTCCTCCGACACCCCGCCGGGGAAGCGCCGGGCCAACCCGCGCATGACCTCCGCGCGCAGGTACGACTCCTCGGTCTCCCCCGCCGGCACCGGGAACTGCGGCATCAGGTTGCGCGAGGCGAAGACGCTGGCGTAGTCGCCGATCCGCTCGGCGATCTGGAGCGTCGCGTCGCACGCCCCGGGTACCTGCGCGTCCCACAGCGCCCGCATCTCCTGTGGGGACTTGAGGTAGAAGTCGTGCGCGTCGAGCTTGAAGCGCTTCGGGTCGGCCAGCGTCGAGCCCGACTGTACGCACAGCAGCACCTCGTGCGCCTGCGCGTCCCCGGCGTACGTGTAGTGCAGGTCGTTGCTGACGATCGGCGTCAGGTTCAGCCGCTCGCCGAGCTTGAGCAGGTCACCCCGGATCCGGGTCTCGATGTCCAGGCCGTGGTCCATCAGCTCCAGGAAGAAGTTCTCCGGCCCGAAGATGTCCCGGAAGTCGGCCGCCGCCTGGCAGGCCCGGTCGAAGTCGCCGATCCGCAGCCAGGTCTGCACCTCGCCGGAGGGGCAGCCGGTGGTCGCGATCAGGCCCTTGCCGTAGCGCTCCAGCAGCTCACGGTCGGCGCGCGGCTTGTAGAAGAACCCCTCCAGGCTGGACCGGGACGCCAGCCGGAACAGGTTGCGCAGGCCGTCGGCGTCGGCCGCGAGCATGGTCATGTGGGTGTAGGCGCCGCCGCCCGAGACGTCGCCGCCCTCGCCGTACTCCGGCTTGATGCCGGCCGCCACGGCCTGCTTGTGGAAGTCGTACGCCCCGTACAGGTTGCCGTGGTCGGTCATCGCCAGCGCCGGCATCCCGAGCCGGGCGGTCTCGGTGAACAGGTCCTTCAGCCGCGCCGCACCGTCGAGCATCGAGTACTCGGTGTGTACGTGCAGGTGGACGAAGGAGTCCCCGGTTGCCACGCCGACCTCCCCTGCGCTTCGGGCACCACAGCCTAACTCCGAGGACTGACAACGCCGCTCAGCGCCGGCCGACCGGGTCCTCCGTGTCGTCGCGAGCCGGCGCTTGGGCCGGATCGGCCGGGCGGCGTTCGTCCGAGTCGAGCAGGTCGTCCGGCTCGTCGATCAACGGCCACACGTCGCCGAGCAGTTCGGCGGCGGCCAGGTCGATCTCGTCCTTGGGCATCCGCGGCCGGGCGTCGGCGTGCGGGAACACGAAGCGCCGGAACGCCCACCACCGGAACGCCATCGCCAGGAGGGTACCGATCACCTGGGCGCTGACGAAGTCGGCGACCTCCTGGGTGAACGGGCTGACGTTGGGCGTGGTCAGGTGCAGCAGGTACCGGGAGATGTCCAGCGGCGCCACGGTGACCGCGATGCCGATCCCGCTGATCAGGAAGAACAGCGCGGCCTCGTGGTGGCGGACCCGCCCGCCCCGGGTACGGAACGACCACTCGCGGTTGAGCACGTACGACACGATCGTGGCAACCAGCGTCGCGATGACCTTCGACACGGTAGGTTTGGTTTCGAGCACGGAGTGCTTGAGCCCCAGGAACAGCCCGGTGTCGATGACGAACGTGGTGCCGCCGACGACGGCGAACTTCACCAGTTCCTTGTGTCGGTACAGCGGGTCGCGGACAGGTCGGGGCAGCCGGGAAACCACGGCGTCGAGCACAGGCACCCTCGCAGTGTAGGGAGACTCCGTCAAAGTCGCCTCACGAACGGTTCCATGATCACCGCCGACGCCTGCAACCACGCCTTCTTCGTGGCCGGCTGCAGATCGGGGTACTCGATGGAGGAACCGGACTCAAGTGCTGGATCGTACGGCACGACGGCAACCGCGCGGGTACGGGGCGCGAAGTGGGCGGCCAGATCGTTGAGTAGCGGCCCGGGTACCGGGGTCGGGCAGGAGAGCAGGGTCACCGCCTGTGAGGCGAGCGTACCCATGCCCCACTCGTGCAGCAGGTCGAGCATCCAGTCGGCGGTGAACGCCGCGTCCTCCCGGGGTACCGACGTGATGACCAACTGGTCGGCCACCTGCAGAACGGTCTGCCAGTTGGGGCTCTCCACGTTGTTTCCGGTATCGACGCAGATCACATCGTGGGTCCGGCACAGCACGTCCAGCACCCGGCGTACGGTGTGCGGGTCCAACCGCTGGGAGAAGCGCGGGCTCTCCTCGCCGGCCAGCACGTCGTACGAGCCGTCGGAGGCGTGCCGCAGGTAGTCGTCGAGCCGGTCCTTCAGGTCACGTCCGGTGGTCGCCTCGATCAGGGCCAGGTCGGTGATCAGGTGCCGGATGGTCCGCGCGTGCCGGGCCGACCCGGCGCGCAGGCCCAGCGTGCCGCGCAGCTCGTTGTCGTCCCAGGCGAGCACTCCGCTACCGCGGATCGCGCCGATCGTGGCCGCACACAGTACCGTGGCCGTCGTCTTGTGTACCCCACCCTTGGGGTTGGCGAACGCGACCACCTTCGCCCCGCCGAAATCCTGGCGGAGCATGGCGACCAGTTGCTCCACCGAACTGCCGGCCGCCGGCTGGAACCGCAGGCCGTCGGCGCGCCGCTGCTCGCCCACCCGCGGCGCGGCCGCGTAGTACGTCGGCTCGTCCTCGGGACGCCCGAGCAGTGCCTTGTCAAGGATGGAGCGCCAGCGTGGGGCGGGCGAGGCCGCGTTCCAGGTCTCGCTGTGCTCCACGCCCGACCTCCCGCCGCCCGATGGCCTCGTTCCAACAGTAGGGTTCGCACCCCACGCTTCTGCTCCTCGGACTACTCTCCCACGCTCGGCGACACCGGCGCGCCCACTGTCCGGCTGGTGCGACGAACGGGGCTACCCGGCTCAACGAGGCGGACGCGGCGGCGGCACGTCAGGCCGCCCGGAGCAGTTCCAGGGCGCGGTCGAGGTCGTCGGGGTACGGGCTAACAAACCGGACAGGCTCGCCGGTCGCCGGGTGGACGAAGGCCAGCTCACGGGCGTGCAGCCACTGCCGGGTCAGACCGAGACGGGCGGCCAGGGTGGGATCTGCGCCATATGTCAGATCACCCACACAGGGGTGGCGCAGCGCCGAGAAATGCACGCGGATCTGGTGGGTACGTCCAGTCTCCAGTTGTACGTCCACCAGGCTCGCCGCCGGGAACGCCTCCAGGGTGTCGTAGTGGGTGATGCTCGGGCGGCCACCGGACACCACCGCCCACTTGTACTCGTGGGTCGGGTGCCGGTCGATCGGGGCGTCGACGGTCCCCCGCAGCGGGTCCAGGTGCCCCTGCACCACCGCGTGGTACCGCTTGTCCACCTCCCGTGCCTTGAACGCCCGCTTGAGCGCGCTGTACGCGATCTCGCTCTTGGCCACCACCATCAACCCGGTGGTACCGACGTCCAGCCGGTGTACGACCCCCTGCCGCTCGGCCGCGCCGCCGGTGGCGATCCGCTCCCCGGTCGCCGCCAGCCCGCCGATCACCGTCGGGCCGGTCCAGCCCGGGCTCGGATGGGCCGCCACCCCGACCGGCTTGTCGACGACCACGATGTCGTCGTCCCGGTACACAATTCGCAGGCCGTCCACCGGCGTGGGCGGCTCGACCGGTACCGCGGTCGGCGGCGGGGGCAGGACGACCTCCAGCCAGGCGCCCGCGCTGACCTTGTCGGCCCGGGGCCGGGGGTACCCGTCGACCATCGCGTCCCCGGCCTCGACCAGTGCCGAGGCGGCCGCCCGGGACAGCCCGAACAGCCGGGACACGACCTGGTCCAGCCGCATCCCGTGGAAGCCGTCCGGAACAGGTAGCGCGCGCCGCTCGCCGTCAGTCGTGGTCACGCGTACCAGTCTGGCGCACCCGCGTACCGTCCCGCCGCCGGCCGGTCAGCTCCAGCAGGATCGCGAGCACCACGCCACAGCACAGTGCCGAGTCGGCCGCGTTGAAGATCGGGAAGACGTGCCCGTCGTTGCTGAACACGCTGATGAAGTCGACCACGTGGCCGACCATGAACCCGGGCGCGCGGAAGATCCGGTCGCCGAGGTTGCCCAGCGCGCCGCCGAGCACCAGACCCAGCGAAACCGCCCACGGTACCGAGCGCAGGCGCGCCGCCATCCAGCCGATCCAGCCGATCACCAGCAGGCTGACCACGGGAAACACGAAGGTGTACCCGGTGCCCAGGCTGAACGCCGCCCCGCTGTTGCGGGTCAGCACCAGGTACCCGGCGCCGCCGAGCAGCCGTACCGGGGCGTGCCCGGACAGCCGCGCCACCGCCAGGTACTTGGTGACCAGGTCGATCGCCAGCACCCCGAGCCCGGTACCGGCGAGAACCACGACGGCGCGTCGGGTCGCCCGTACCGGCACGGTCGGCGCCTGGGTCACGGCCGCTCCCTCGTCCGGGAGCGGTCCGGCGTCGACGACCTCGCCGGTACTCAGCGCAGTTGCCCTCGTCGAGGCGTTCCAGTGCCCGCTCCACCTGGTTGACCCGCTCCAGGATGCTGTTGGCCAGGGAGATCTCCTGCTCCCGCTCGAACGTCTTGGTACCGGTATCCGCCTGGTCGTCGCCGGCCGAGTCGGTGAGCCGGTCGCGCTGCAGCTCGGTGATCTCCGAGATGGTCGCGTCGTACTCCTCCTTCAGCTCGTCCCGGCGGGCGGCCAGCGCCATCCTGATCTTCTCGGTCTCGGCCGTACTGCGTACGGTCTTCGGCGCCGCCTTGGTGGCCTTGGCCTCGCCGGCCGGAGCCTGCCTGGTGGCGGTCGCCTTGGTATCGGCCTGCTTGCCCATCGTCGCTCCCTTGGCCGCGTCACCCGCGGCGATCGGCGGTGCCTGCTCGGTGATCTGGGTGGTGCTGTCCTCGACGACCGGGCCGGCCGCCGATGCTGGTACGGACGGCGGCGCGGCCTTGGCGGCGCTGGTACCCACCGCCTCCCGGTCCGACACCTTCGACCTCGTACCGTTTGCCCGCTCGTTCCCCGGCGCGGCCGTACCCTTCGCCGGGGACGCCTTGGCCGTCGCAGCCTTGGCCGTCGCAGCCTTCGCCGGGGACGCCTTGCCCGGGGTGGCCTTGGTCGCGGTGGCCTTGGTCGCGGCCTTGCTCGGCGTGGCCTTGGCCCCGACCTTGCTCGCGCCCGCCTTGACCGGGGCGGCCGCTGCCTTCTTGGCTGGCGCCGCCTTGGCTGCGGCTGCCTTGGCCGGCGCCGCCTTGGTCGCCGCCTTCGCCGGAGCCTTCACGGCGGTGGCCGGTCGTGCGGTCCCGTTCCTCGTCGCCGGGGCAGCCTTCCGTACGGCCGTGGCCGGCTTCGCCGAGGTGGCCTTCCCGGGCGCCTTCTTCGCGGCCGCGGCCTTGCTCGCGGGCGCCGATCTGGCCCCGGCGAGCTTCTTGACCGGCGTCACCTTCGCGGGCACGGCCTTCTTGACGGCCGCCTTCTTGACGGCCGCCTTCTTCACGGGCGCCGCCTTCGCAGGCGCGGCCTTCTGCACCGACGCGGCCTTCGCTGGCGCGGTCTTCTTGACGGGCGCCTTCGCCACGGTCTTCGCCGCCGCGGCCTTCGTCGCGGTCGCGGTCCGGGCGCCCGGTGCGGCCTTCGCGGTCGAGGTCACCTTCCGGACGGTGGCCGTCTTGGTGGCCGCCACCGTCTTCCCCGTCGCCCGCCTCGCCCCCGAGGTAGCGACAGATTTCGATGCACTCCTCCGTGCGGCAGTCTCCCGCTCGGCCATGGCATCCCCCACATGCAAAATGGGCGCGCGGCGGGGCGCCGCGCACTCCAGAGGGTGGCAAGAATACGGAACGTACGGGCGTGCGACAAACATGCCACACGAGATAGCCCGATATTGCTGCGGCAAAACCTGCTCAGGACCGGCTGGTCCGACCCGGTTGTACCCGCCAGCGGGCCAGCCGCCCGTACCGGCTGACCGCGTGCAGCCGCTCCTCCGCCGCGTCGCGTACCTCCGCGGTGGACACCACGAGCAGGCTGTCCCCCTGCCGGAGCCGGGTCTTCTGGTCCGGTACGAACCCGATGCCGTCCCGCAGTACCAGCGTCACGGCCGCCCCGAGCGGCAGCCGGAGCTCGTCGAGGTACACCCCGTTCAGGCGCGACCCGGCCGGTACCTCCACCCGAAGCAGGTCCGCCCGCATCCGTTCCAGCGGCGCGCTCTCCACCAGCAGCTCGGTCGCCGCGTCCGGGGCGGTCACCCGCAGCCACCCGGCCACCGGCGCCAGCGTCGTCCCCTGGACCAGCGTGTACACCACGACCAGGACGAACACCACGTCGAACAGGACCCGGGCCCCGGGTACCCCCTCGGACAGCGGGATCGTGGCCAGCACGATCGGCACCGCCCCACGCAGCCCGGCCCAGGACAGGAAGACCTGCTCCCGCCACGGTGTCCGGAACGCGGTGACCGACAGCGCCACCGACACCGGCCGGGCGAGCAGCAGCAGCGCCAGCCCCACGATCAGCGCCGGTACGATCGCCGCGCCC
Source organism: Actinomycetota bacterium (assembly GCA_005885115.1). Classification (GTDB taxonomy): domain Bacteria; phylum Actinomycetota; class Actinomycetes; order Mycobacteriales; family Micromonosporaceae; genus AC-43. The sequence goes on from VAXX01000154.1 coordinate 7,745, forward strand.
AGCCGGACCGGTGAGACCAGCAGCCCGAGCAGGACGAACAGCCCGATCTGGGCCAGCCAGGCCAGCCCGTCGGCGAAGCCCAGGATCGAGTGCCGGTGCGGGAGCCGGGCGTTGCCCAGCAGCACTCCGGCCGTGTAGACGGCCAGGAAGCCGGAGGCGTGGGCCAGGGTACCGACGGCGAAGGCCAGCACGGTCAGCCCGACGGCGGCCAGCGGGTACAGGCCGGCGGCCGGCAGCGCGGCCCGGCGCAGCGCCCAGGCGCCGAGAAACCCGACGACCAGCCCGAGCGTCGCACCCGCGACCAGCTCGTACCCGACCAGCAGCGCGTCCTGCCACCACCGGCCAGCGGACAGTCCCGTGGCGGACAGCAGGCTGACCACCAGGACCACGGGGGCGTCGTTGATGCCGGACTCGGCTTCGAGGATCGCCGCCAGCCGGGGCCGCACGACCAGCCGGCGCAGGGTCGAGAAGACCGCGGCGGCATCGGTGGAGGAGAGCACGGCGCCGTAGAGCAGGCCGACCCGCCAGTCCACCCGCAGGGCGTAGTGCGCGACCAGGCCGACCACCGCGATCGACGCGGCCACGCCGGCGGTGGACAGGACGGTGGCGACCCCGAGCACGGGCCGCAGGGTGGTCCACCGCGCGGTCAGCCCGCCTTCCGCGATGATCACAACCAGGGCGCAGGTGCCGAGAGTACGGGTGAGGGTGGCGTCGTTGAAGCGGATACCCAGGCCGGCTTCCCCGATCGCCACCCCGAGCGCGAGGTAGACCAGCAGGCTGGGTAGCCCGAGCCGGGTGGACAGCCGGACCGCACCCACGGCGACCAGCAGCACCGCCGCA
>VAXX01000155.1 GCA_005885115.1 Actinomycetota bacterium
GCCGTGGTGGCGCTGGCGGTCGGCGCGCTGCTGCTGCGGGTAAGGTTCACGGTGGCCAGCCTCGCCCCGTTGGCGTTGGTCGTCGCGGTGTGCACGTTCGCCTGCGGCGGGCTGGGCCTGGTCGGGGCGGCACTGGCCCTGCGGGTACGCGAGACGGCCGTCCTGAGCAACGTGTTCTTCGCGATCCTGCTGATTTTCAGCGGCGTCAACGTACCGGTGAATGCTCTCCCGCACTGGATGGCCGCGGTCAGCCCGTGGTTGCCGCTCACCCACGGCATCGCGGCCGCCCGCCGGGTCGCCGCCGGCGCGCCGATCGCCGCGGTGTCCCGGGGTCTGCTCGCCGAGGCCGGGATCGGCGTGCTCTACTGCGCGGCGGGCCTGACCCTGCTCGCCTGGTTCGAACGCGAGAGCCGCCGCCGGGCGACCCTGGAAACCTACTAGCGGCCGCGCGCCGTGGCCGGTCGGCCCGGGAGCGATCGCGGCAGCCCGAACCACGGGAGCACGCTGCTGTCGAAGCGGGTGAAGGCGCGGATCCGAGCCCCGCTGAGGGTGAGGACGAACAGGCCGCTGCCGTGGCGCGGGCCGGTGGAGGCGCGCAGGTAGGCCCCGAACGCCGGCTGGCCGTTGGCCCGCGTCGGGACCAGGTCGACCCGCCGGCCCGAGCGGAAGATGCCGGCGAACAGTCGGCCCGCGGCCTCCCGGCCCTGGTACTCCAGGGGAATCGGCGGCATGGAGACGAAGACGTCGTCGGTCAGCAGAGCGACCAGCGCGTCCGGATCCCCGGACTCGTACGCGCGGACGAACCTCGCCACGAGCGTCTGCTCGGCGCTCGTGCCGGCGGCGGGAGCCGGATCCTTTCCGGCGGTCGACGACTGCCGGCGGTGCAGGCCGGCGCGGGCCCGCTTGAGGGCGCTGTTGACCGATCCGACGGTCGAGTCGAGCATCCCGGCCACCTCGTCCGCGCGGAATCCGAGGACGTCGCGCAGGACGAGGACCGCGAGCTGGCGCGGCGGCAGGACCTGGAGAGCGGTCACGAAGGCCAGCGAGATGGCTTCGGTCTGTTCGTACCGGGCCTCCGGACCGGGTGGCGTGTCGGGCACACCCTCGGGGAGGGCGTCGGGGTAGGGCTCCAGCCAGACGACCTCACCGAACCGGGTCGGCTCCGGCGGTTCGACGCTGGGCATGTCCCACTCCCGGGCCGGGCGCCGGCTGGCCGAGCGGAGCGCGTTGAGGCACCTGGTGGTGGCGATCCGGTAGAGCCAGGTACGGATCGAGGCGCGGCCCTCGAAACCGCCCAGGCCCTGCCAGGCAGCCAGCAGGGTGTCCTGGAGGGCGTCCTCGGCGTCGGCCAGGGAACCGAGCATCCGGTAGCAGTGCACCTGGAGCTCCCGGCGGTACGGCTCGGTCAGCACGCCGAACGCCGTACCGTCCCCGGCCCGCGCCCGGGAGATCAGGTCGGCGGTCACCGGCTCCACTCCCACGTTCACCTCCCGCACCTGGATCGCACCTCCATCCTGTACAGACACCGGCCGACGGGCGAACTGGGCGGTCCGGGTACGCCCACTTTCCCGGCCCCGCGGTGTCTACACCAGTGGTAGCCGACCACACCGACGGAGGGAGACCGCGATGGGAAACCTTGTCGTCAGCGAGAACGTCACGCTCGACGGGGTCGTCCAGGACCCGACCGGCGAGGAGGGCTTCCGGCTCGGCGGCTGGTACGGCCAGGTCTCCGACCGGGACCGCGACGGGTTCGCCGAGGTCCTGTTCGAGGAGGCGCTGGGCGCTGCGGCGTTGCTGCTCGGCGGCCGGAGTTACACCTGGTTCGCCGCGCGGTGGCCATCGCGCGGCGGCGCGTGGGCGGACCGGTTGAACGACCTGCCCAAGTACGTGGTGTCCACGACGGTCAAGGATCCCGGGTGGCGCAACTCCACGGTCCTGACGGGCGACGTGGTGAGCGAGGTCACGAAACTGAAGCAACGGGTGAACGGAGACATTGTCGTGTACGCCAGCGGCCAGCTCGTACCCACGTTGCTGGAGCACGATCTCGTCGACGAGCTGCGGCTGATGGTCTTCCCGGTCGTGCTCGGGTCCGGCGAGCGCGTCTTCGGCCGGATCAGCGACCGGATACCGCTGCGCCTGGTCGACGCCCGGACCGTCGGCGACGGCCTCGCCCTGCTCACCTACCGGCCGGTCCGGGACGCGTAGCTGGGTCGTCGGGCGGGATCCGGTCGAGGATCGCGGCCAGGTCGAGTCCGGTGGGCAGGGTGCCGAACGCCAGACCCCGGTCGCCCGCGAGGCGGGAGGCGCAGAACGCGTCCGCGACGGCGGCGGGTGCGTACCGGACGAGCAGGGATCCCTGGAGTACCAACGCCATCCGCTCGACCAGCCGACGTGCCCGCAGCTCCGGTTCGGTACCGTCGGCCAGTTCCCGGCGTACCTGGGTCCACGCCTCGTTCAACCGGCGGTCGGCCCCGGCCGCCGGGGCGACCTCGGCCTCGTACGCGGCGAGGCTGTCCGGCTCACGGGCCAGTACCCGCACCACGTCCAGGGCCGTGACGTTGCCCGAGCCCTCCCAGATGCCGTTGAGCGGCGCCTCGCGGTACAGCCGTGGCAGGCCGGACTCCTCGACGTACCCGTTGCCGCCCAGGCACTCCAGCGCCTCGGCGACCACCGCCGGCTGCCGCTTGCAGACCCAGTACTTGGCCAGCGTGGTGGCCAGCCGCTGGAACGCGCGTTCGGTGTCGTCGCCGGCCGTCGCCCGGTCCACCGCACCGGCCACCCGCAACGCCAGTGACAGCGCGGCCTCCGACTCCACGGCGAGGTCGGCCAGCACGTTGCGCATCAACGGTTTCTCGATCAGCCGGGCGCCGAAGGCCCGCCGGTACCGGGTGTGGTGCGCCGCCGGTACCAGCGCCGCCCGCATACCGGCGGCGGAGCCGAGCGCGCAGTCGAGCCGGGTCATCGTCACCATCTCGATGATGGTGGCCACCCCGCGGCCTTCCGGACCGACCAGCCAGGCCACCGTGTCGTCGAACTCCGGCTCGGCGCTGGCGTTGCTGCGGTTGCCCAGCTTGTCCTTCAACCGCTGGATCCGGAACGGGTTGCGGGTGCCGTCCGGCAGCACCCGGGGCACCAGGAAGCAGGACAACCCTTGTGGCGCCTGGGCGAGCACCAGGAACAGGTCGCTCATCGGGGCGCTGGTGAACCACTTGTGCCCGCGCAGGAGCCAGGTGCCCTCCGCCGTCGGGGTGGCGGTGGTGGCGTTGGTACGCACATCCGAGCCGCCCTGCTTCTCGGTCATGCCCATCCCGGCGAGCAGTCCCCGCTTGCCGTCCGGCACGCGCAGACCAACGTCGTACACCCGGCTGGTCAGTAGCGGTTCGTAGCGCTTGGCCAGATCCGGGGCGGCGCGCAGCGCGGGTACGGCCGCGTAGGTCATCGAGACCGGGCAGGTGTGCCCCGCCTCCACCGAGCCCCACACCATCAGGCCGGCGGCGCGGGCCACGTGCGCGCCCGGTCGCGGCTGCGCCCACGGCGCGGCGTGCAGGCCGGCACCGAGCGCGACGGTCATGAGCGAATGCCATGAGGGGTGGAACTCCACCTCGTCGACGCGGTGACCGGTGCGGTCGAGGGTGCGCAGCTTCGGTGGGTACTCATTGGCGAGACGGCCCCACTCCTGAGCCTCGGCGGTGCCGGCGCGGCGGCCGAGGATGCCGAGGTCGTCCGCGGCCCAGCCTGCATCGTGACGCTGGACGCCCTCGACGAGAGCCGCATCCGTGGACCGGGCGCCCCGTAGGTCAGGGCGCGGTCTTGATGAGCTTGCCGTCGGTGCCGACCACGAACCAGGCGCCGTCCACGCCCTGCCCGTCCACGTCGCCGGGCCCGACGTCGCCGACGTAGTAGTACAACGGCCAGTTGTTGTACGTGGCCTGGGCGGTGCCTTCGGTCCGGGTGGTCTGCGCCAGCAGGGACTTCTCCGCGCCGGTCCCGGCGGTCACCGGCTGGCGGCTGACCAGGGCCGGCCAGGTGGCGATGCAGTCACCGGTACAACTGCTGGTGCCGCCCTTGTCGTTGACGAAGGCGTAGAGCGTGCGCCCGTTCTGGTCGGTCAGGATCGGACCGAGGCTGGACTGGCCCACCTCGACCCGGACCGGCTGGTCCGCGCGGACCGGCGCGGCCGGTGGGGTGGTGGCGTGCCCGCACGCGGTGACACCGGCGACGGCAGCGACGGCGAGCAGGATCAACGGGGTACGCATGGGTGCTCCTTCAAACGGTTGAGGCTGTCGATGTCGGGACCCACACGGGCGGTACCCGCCGCCGGTTCAATCTGGATCGATTCCATTTTTCTTTGAACCGGGTACCGCCTCCCGACGTGTCCGCTGTGACGTGCCGGCAAGCCGCTCGGCACCGGAACCCGTGAAGGGACAACGAAAATGCGTTCTCCTCGCCTTGCCCTGTCGGTCTTCGCCCTCGGCGTGGGACTGGTCGGCGCGGCGCTGGCCGTGGCCCCGGCCCCGGCGCTCGCCCACTCGTCGTCGCCCTCCCCCGCTCCGGCGGCGTCCGAGATGAACATGCCCGGAATGGACATGCCCGGCATGAGCACGCCGGCCGCGACAACCGCCGCGCCGGCACCCGACCGGGCCGCCGCGATCCAACGCGCCCGACTCAAGCCGGTGTTCCTGGAGGCACACCTCACCGGCGCCCAGGAGGTACCGGTACCCGGCAAGCCGCCGGTCGGTGACCCGAAGGGCAGCGCCACCGGGCTGGTCCGGGTGCAGGGCAACCGGGTCACGTTCGCCTTCTCCTGGAAGGGCATCAGCGCGCCGACGCTGGGCCACATCCACCAGGGCGTCGCCGGGGTCAACGGCGATGTGAAGGTACCGCTGTTCACGACGCCGATGCCGGACACCGTCACCGCGGCCGCCGGGGTACTGACGGTCAGCGACCCAGCCATCGCGGATGCC
>VAXX01000156.1 GCA_005885115.1 Actinomycetota bacterium
CTCTACCACCCCGGCCACTTCCACGGCTTCCGGCGCGCGGATCCGCAGGCCCGCCAAGCGATGCGCCATGGATGAGCCGGAGCTGCGCGAGCCGGACCTGCCGCGCACCGCGAAGGTACGCCCGAAGGCGCTGCGTACCGGTTGGACGACCGGCACCTGTGCGAGCGCCGCCGCGAAGGCGGCGGCGCAGTTGCTGACCGACGGGCCACCGCCGCCGGAGTGGGTCGAGGTCGGCCTGCCGTCCGGGCGCCGGGTCACCTTCGCGGTGGACCGTGCGTCACTTCTGGAAAACGCCGCACAGGCGGTCGTGGTGAAGGACGCCGGCGACGATCCCGACGTGACGCACGGCGCGCACCTGACCGCGACCGTCTCCTGGACCGGCGCCCCCGGTGTGGAGCTGGCCGGTGGCGAGGGCGTCGGGACGGTGACGAAACCGGGACTGGGGCTGGAGGTCGGCGGGCCCGCGATCAACCCGGTACCCCGCGCGATGATCGCCCAGGCGGTCACCGAGGTGGTCGGTGAGCGCGGGATCCGGGTGGTCATCAGCGTGCCGGACGGGGAACGCATGGCGCGCAAGACGACCAACCGAAGGCTCGGCATCCTCGGCGGCATCTCCATCCTCGGTACGACCGGCATCGTACGCCCGTTCTCCACCGCGTCCTGGCGGGCGAGCGTGGTCCAGGCCGTCCAGGTCGCGGCGGCACAATCCGAGTCCACCATCGTGCTGTGCACCGGCGGCCGCACCGAGAAGGGCGCCATCGCCCTGCTTCCCGACCTGCCCGAGGTCTGCTTCATCGAGGTCGGTGACTTCACCGGGGCGGCGCTGCGGACGGCCGTCGCGCACGGGGTCACCCGGGTGGTCTTCGTCGGCATGGTCGGCAAGCTCACCAAGCTCGCCGCCGGCGTACTCATGACGCACTACACCCGGTCCCGGGTGGACACCGGGCTGCTCGGTCGGATCACGACGTCGGTCGGTGGCACCCCGGCGCTCGCGGCCGACGTGGACGCGGCGAACACGGCACGGCACGCGTACGAACTGTGGGCCGACGCGGGTCTGCTGCGCCCGGCCGGGGACGTGCTGTGCGTACGGGTCCGGGACGTGCTGACCCGGTTCACCGACGGGCGGATCGCCGCCGAGGTCGCGATGGTGGACTTCACCGGTCGTACCGTCGTGGCCGCCACAGTACCGGGGTGGGTCGGATGAGGCCGGTCACCGTCATCGGCATGCCCGCACCGGTACCGCTGCCGGACGTGGCGCTGCTGGTCGGCGCGCAACGTCATCTGTCCACTGTGGACAGCAGCAGCGCCGAACGCGTTGTGCTGGGCGACATCCACCGCGCGATCGACCGGATCGCCGCGCACGACGGGCCGTGCGCCGTGCTCGCCAGCGGCGACCCCGGGTTCTTCGGCATCGTCCGGGCGCTGCGGGCCGCCGGTCTGGACGTCGAGGTGCTCCCCGCGCCGTCCTCGGTCGCGATCGCCTTCGCCCGGCTGGGCCTGCCGTGGGACGACGCGCTGGTCGTCACGGCGCACGGCCGGTCCCTGAACCCCGTGGTGAATTGCTGCCGGGCGCACCCGAAGGTCGCCGTGCTGACCGGTCCCGGTGCCGGGCCGGCCGAACTCGGTGCCGCACTGCGCGACGTACCCCGCCGGCTGGTCGTCGCCGAACGGCTCGGCCAACCGGACGAGCGGATCACCGAAACCACGCCGGAAGTGGCGGCCGCGACGCCCTGGCGGGACCCCAACGTGGTGCTGGTGCTGGGCCCGCACCCGGTTGCGGCGCGAGCGGGTTGGCTGGCCGGAAACCAGCCCGGCCCGGCGGGGTGGGCACTGCCCGAGGGGGAGTTCGCCCACCGCGACTCGATGATAACCAAGGCGGAGGTACGGGCATTCGTGCTCGCCCGGCTCGGACCGCGCCTCGGCGACCTGGTCTGGGACATCGGCGCGGGCAGCGGTGCCGTGGCCGTGGAGTGTGCCCGGTTCGGCGCGGCCGTCGTCGCCGTCGAGCGGGACGCTTGGGCGTGCACCGCCATCCGTACCAACGCCGCGAACCACCAGGTCGAGCTGTCCGTCGTGGAAGCCGTTGCGCCGCAGTGCCTTTCCGGGCTCCCCGACCCCGACGCCGCCTACGTCGGCGGGGGCGGCCTCGACGTGCTCCAGGCGTGTGCCGCCCGCCGCCCGTCCCGCCTGGTCGCCGGGTACGCCGCGGTCGAGCGGGTCGGTCCGGCCCTCGCCACGGTGCGGGACAACGGATACCGGGCCGAGGGCGTCCAGCTCGCCGCCTCCCGGCTCACCCCGCTGCCCGACGGCACCCACCGCCTCGCCGCCACCAACCCGGTGTACGTCGTGTCTGGAGTACTCGCGTGATCGGCCTCGTCACCGCCACGGCGGCCGGCCGGAGACTGGCCGCGCTGATACACGACGCGTGGCCGGACGGGACGACCGTCCACAGTGGGCCGGTGGCGGCCCAGGTGGCGACCGCCTGGGCCGGGTCCGACGCGCTGGTCTGCTTCCTCGCCACCGGGGCGACCGTACGCCTGCTCGCCCCGCTGCTGTCCGACAAGCACACCGACCCCGGTGTCGTGTGCGTCGACGAGGCCGGTACGCACGCCATCGCCCTCCTCGGCGGCCACGCCGGCGGCGCCAACGCCCTGGCGTACCGGATCGCCGAGGTGCTCGGGGCCCGACCGGTCGTCAGTACCGCCACCGACGCCACCGGGCACACCGCGCTGGACACCTTCGGTGCCGATCTCGGCTTCCGGCTCCCCGACCCGTCGCCGGTCGCGGCCCTCACCCGGGCGCTGCTCGACGGCGAGCCGGTGACCCTCGACTCCGACTCCACCTGGCCGGTACCGCCACTGTCCACAGTGGACGACGCGCCCCGGAGGATCGCGGTCACCGACCGGTCAGCCACCGAGGCGGATCTGGTCTACCGGCCGCCGAGCCTGGTCGTCGGCGTGGGAGCCAGCCGGGGCGTATCCCAGGACGAGGTGGAAAACCTGGTCCGCGAGGGGCTCACCGAGGCTGGCCTGGCTCCCGAGTCGGTACGCGCCATCGCCACCGCCGACGTCAAGGCCGACGAGCCCGGCATCCTCGCCTGCGCGGGGAGGTACGGCTGGCCGCTGCGCACGTACCCGGCCGCCGAGCTGAGCACGGTGCCCGTACCCAACCCGTCCGAGACGGTACGCGCCGCCGTCGGTACCCCCAGCGTCGCCGAAGCCGCCGCGCTGCTGGCCGCGCGCGAGGCCGGTCGGGACGCCGAACTGGTGCTGCCCAAGCGGTCCAGCGCGATGGCCACCGTGGCGATCGCCCGGCTCACCCCGCGCGGCCGGTTGACGATCGTCGGGCTCGGTCCAGGTGCGCCGGACCTGCGCGCCCCCCGCGCCACGCAAGCCCTACGCCGGGCCAGCTTCGTCGTCGGACTCGACCAGTACGTCGACCAGATCCGGTACCTGCTGCGCCCCGGCACGACGGTCGTCGCGAGCGGCCTGGGCGCGGAGGAGGAGCGGGCCCGTACCGCCGTGGAGCTCGCCACCCAGGGGAACGCGGTCGCGCTCATCGGCTCCGGCGACGCCGGTTTGTACGCGATGGCCTCCCCGGCGCTGCAACTGGCCGGACCGGACGTGGACGTCGAGGTCGTACCCGGAATCACCGCCGCCCTCGCCGCGGCCGCGCGCCTGGGCGCCCCGCTCGGCCACGACCACGCGTACCTGTCCCTGTCCGACCTGCACACGCCCTGGCCGGTGATCGTGCGCCGGCTCCGCTGCTGCGCCGAGGCCCGGACACCCCGGTCGGCATCGTCCGCGACGCCAGCCGGCCCGGCGAGCGGGTCATCCTGACCACGCTGAAGGAACTCCAGCCCGGGTCGGTGGACATGCGCTCGATGGTGCTCGTCGGATCCAGTCGCACGGTCGTGCGGGCCGGGCGCCTGGTGACCCCCCGGGAGTACCGATGGCTGTCGTGACCGTGACCGGCTGCGCCGGCTGCGGCGCCTGCCTGCTCACCTGCCCCACCCACGCGATCCGCCCGGACGGCGGGCGCCTGTACGTCCTGGCCGACCGCTGCACCGGCTGTGCCGAGTGCGTCGAGGTGTGCCCGGTGGACGCGATCACCCTGCGATCCCAGGAGGAACAGTGACCCTGCAATGGACCGCCGCCGAACGGGTCCGGCTGTCCGGCATCGTCGCGACCGTGGTCGCCCTCAACGTCGCCGGCTGGTCGCTGTACCTCTACTACACGCAGAGCCTGACCGCGGCCAGTGCGTTCGCCGGTGCCGGTACCCTCGCGTACGTGCTCGGCATCCGGCACGCGTTCGACGCCGACCACATCGCCGCGATCGACGACACCACCCGGCTCATGCTGCTGCGCGGCCGGCGGCCGGTCGGCGTGGGCTTCTTCTTCGCGATGGGCCACTCGACGGTGGTACTCGTCCTGGCGCTCGTGGTCGCGTTCGCCGCCCGCAGCGCCGCGGCGAACCACCTCGACGCGCTGCGCCACGCGGGCGCGCTCGCCTCCGCCATCGTCGCGGTCACGTTCCTCACCCTGGTCGGCGTGCTCAACGCGTTGGTACTCATCGCGCTCGTCCGGCTGTGGCGGCGGCTGACTCGCGGCGACGTGGACCAGGCGGCCGTCGACCGGGAACTGGCCAACCGCGGCCTGATGAACCGGATGCTCGGCGGCCGCATCCGCGGCCTGATCCGGTCGAGCTGGCACATGTTCGCGGTCGGGCTGCTGTTCGGGCTCGGGCTGGAGACCGCGAGCGAGGTGACCCTGCTGTCGCTACAGGCGTCCACCGCCGCGCAGGGCGCGCTGCCGGCGTTGGCGGTACTCACGCTGCCGCTGCT
>VAXX01000157.1 GCA_005885115.1 Actinomycetota bacterium
CGAGCGGGACGGTCCACGCCGCCGGCTGGTGTACCAGGATGTCCAGCCAGCCGCCGAACGAGGCGCCGACCATCGTGGCGACGACCGCGGTGACCGCCGCCCCGCCGCCCACCACCAGCCCGGCGAACGCGCCCACCGGCGTCAGCCCGCGCCACCACAGGCCGAGGACCAGCAGCGGGCAGAAGGTGGACGCGGCCACCGCGAAGGCCAGCCCGACGACCTGGGACACGTCCAGGTTGCCGGCCTGACCGGCGAGCAGCATCGGAACCACGCCCGCGACGACCGTCGCGATCCGGAAGTCCCGCACCGAACCGCGCCCGATGACGTCCGTCGACAGTACCCCCGCAACGCTGGTGAGCAGCCCCGACGAGCTGGACAGGAACGCGGCGAAGGCGCCGGCGGCGACCAGCGCGCCGAGCAGTTGGCCGGTCATCCCGCCCAGCGCGGCCGAGGGCAGCAGCAGGACCACCGCGTCGGCCGAGCCGGTCAGCACCAGTTGCGGGGTGTAGACCCGGCCGAGCACCCCGTAGAGCGTTGGGAGCAGGTAGAACAGGCCGACCAGGCCGAGGACGACCAGGGTGGTACGGCGGGCGCCGGCACCCGTCCGGTTGGTATAGAAGCGCACGAGTACGTGCGGCAGCCCCATCGTGCCCAGGAACGTGGCCAGGATCAGCGAGTACGTCGCGAGGAGCCCCTCGTTGCCGTGCCGCACCGGGCTCGGCAGCAGCCAGTCCAGGCCGGACGCCCCGTCCGCCCCCTGTACCTGCGGGATCGGCGCCCCCGCCGGGAACGTCCGGGTGGTGTGCGCCGGTACGTCCTGCGTGGTCCCGTCGACCACCAGGCGTACCGGCTGGTCGAAGGTGACCGTGGTCTGGTGGGCGAAGGTGGCCCCGGCCAGCGGCGGGCGGTGGTCGCCCTGCCAGTGCAGCAGCAGGAACAGGATCGGCACGAGCAGCGCGGTGAGCTTGAGCCAGTACTGGAACGCCTGCACGAACGTGATCGCCCGCATCCCGCCGAACACCACGTTCATGGTGACCACGACGCCGACGGTCACGACGCCCACGTAGTACGGCGCCCCGGCCGAGGTCTCCAGGGTGAGCCCGGCACCGCGCATCTGCGGGACCAGGTACAGCCAACCGATCACGATGACGAACAGCGTGGCCAGCTTGCGCAGCCGCCCCGAACCAAGCCGGAGCTGGCAGAAGTCGGGCAGCGTGAAGGCCCCGGAGCGGCGCAGCGGGGCGGCGACGAACAGCAGCAGCGCGAGGTAGCCGGCGGCGAACCCGACCGGGTACCACAGCATGTCCACGCCGTGGATGAGCACCAGGCCGGCCACGCCGAGGAAGGAGGCGGCGGACAGGTACTCGCCGCTGATCGCGGCGGCGTTCCAGCCGGCGCTCACCTCCCGGGAGGCGACCAGGAAGTCCGAGGTGGTACGGGAGATCCGCAGCCCGTACGCGCCGATCGCCACGGTCGCCACGGTGACCGCGACGACCGCCGGGATGGCGTACGGGTTCACGGCAGCCGCCTCCCGTCAGTGCCGCTCGACCAGGTCGGTGAAGTCCCGTTCGTTGCGTTGGGCCAGGTGCACGTACGCCCAGCCGACCAGGAACAGGAACGGGTACGCGGCCACGCCGAGCAGCAGCCACGGCAGCACCACCCCGAAGGGGCGGCTCCGGGCGACCGCCGGGGCGACCGCGAACAGCAGCGGCAGCCCACCGAGCCCGACCGCCACCACGCCGGCGCACCGCAGTGCGAGCGAGAGCTGGGCGCGGATCAGGCCACGGACCAGTGCCTCGCCGATCCGGGTCTGTTCGGCGATCTCGACCGTGGTGAGGTCCCCGACCCCGCGGACGCGCGCCGCGTCCCCCAGCACGACGCGTACCCGCTCGGGCTGTTCGATCGCCATGAAGCGCAGTCTCGTCCGCGGGCGTACCGGTGGCAAGGGTCGGTTCAGGACCGTTGGTTGCAGTCCCGGCTGTCCGGCCGGGGCCCCCGGGCGATGACCGCGCGGGCCTGTGCCCGACCGAGGTTCCAGGTGCGCCAGTCGTCGGGATGGGCGGCGAGGTCCTCGGCGAGCCAACTCAGCGCGCAGGAGCGCAATTGCGCGGGTAGCCGGTCGAACGCGGGCGCGGCATCGGCGGACAGGTCCTCCAGGACGGCCACGTCGATGTCGCCGGTCCGCAGGTACCGGTCCACGTTGCGGTCGGCGATGAACCGGTCCGGGTTGAGCAGCGTGACGGCGAGGAGCCCGGCGACGGCGGTACCGGCGACCGCCCGGGGTAGCCAGCCGGCCCGCAGCCGTACCCCGGCCACGAGGACGAGGACGAACAGCAGCCCGAGCCACAGCTCCACCGCCCCGACCAGTACCCGCAGCCGGGTCCACCCGTACTCCTGCTCGTACCGGGCCATCCGGGTCAGCGCGGAGGCCACGATCACCAGGGTGAGTACGGCGAGGGTACCGAGCAGTCCGCGCAGCAGGAGCCGGTCGGTGCGCTGTTCCCGAGGTGCCACCCGGGCGGCGACCCCGAGCACGACGAGCGTCAGCACGGTGATCACGACGAGCTGGAAGAACCCGGAGCGGGCGTACCGGGCGTAGTCCAGCCGCCCGTACCCGCCGCCGACCAGCACGGTCACCTGAACCAGGACGAAGACCAGGAACAGCGCGTCGAGCGCGGCGAGCGGCAGTACCCACTCGACCCGCCGGACCAGCCGGGGCCGGGTCGCCGGTACGTCGTCGAAGCCCGGCCGCCGGGCGGCCAGGAACGCGCAGCCCAGCGCGATCGCCAGGACCAGCCCGCCGCGCAGTACCGCCTTCACCAGGCCCGGACCGTCGACCGAGGGCAGCAGACCGGCGGTCAGCTTTGCGAACACCGCGTCGGCGCTGGCGAACAGTGCCCCGAACACCAGGACGAGCAGCACCGCCACGAATACGGACAGGCCGATCCGGGGACCGCCCTCGGGCCGCCGCCGGGACCGCGCGTACGCCAGGCCGGCCGACGCCCACGGGATCCCCCGGAACGCGGCCACCACGCCGGCGCCCATGCCCAGGGCGAGCCCCCGCGTGGTACGCCCGCCGGCCAGGGCCAGCGAGCCGGCGAGCAACGCGCCGATCGCGCAGAACGCGAACAGCCAACCGGCGCGGAGCGTACCCATCGCCAGCAGCGCAAGGGCCGCGCAGCCCCAGCCGGCCTCCGGGAGAGTCGGCCGGCGGCGGCCGGCGCCCCAGGCCGTCGCCGTCGCGACCGCGGCGACCACCAGCCCGGTGAGCAGCCAGCCCACCCCGGCCCGGCTGACCACCAGGACCACCGCGCCGACCAGCCCGGCCAGCGGGACGCCGACCAGCGTCGCGGCGGAGGGCACGGTGGCCGGCGGCGGCCACAGCCGCGCGGTCTCCGGTTCCTTCTCGGGTTCCTGCTGGGGTTCCTGGACAGGGGTCAGCACCATGAGAGCTCCAATCAAAGGGGTACGGGGACGGTCAACCGGAAACCGGCAGGCTGACCCGGATCCGGCAGCCCGGCGCGGGCGCGTCCACCACGGCGATGCTCCCGCCGTGCAGCTCCACCACCCACTGGGCGATGGCCAGTCCCAGGCCGGTGCCGCCGCCGCCCCCGGCGGGACGCTCGCCCCGGGTGAACCGTTCGAATACGTGCACCCGGTCGTCGGCCGGGATCCCCGGACCCTCGTCGGTCACCTCGATGACGAGCTGGTCCGCGTCGCGGCGGGCGGCGGCGGTGACCGTCCCCTCCGGGGGACTGTGTGACCTCCCGGCCGGCCGCACCGGCGGCCACCTGGGCCTCGCACACCGCGCCGTGCAGCAGTTGCGCGACGTCGAAGGGCTCCCGGGACAGCGGCGCGACCCCGGCCTCGATCCGGGACAGGTCCAGCAGCTCGGTGACCAGCCGGCCGAGCCGCTGGGTCTGGGCGAGGGCGGTCCGCAGGGTAGCCGGATCGGACACCCCGTCGACGACGTTCTCCAGGACGGCCTGGATCGCCGAGATCGGGGTACGCAGCTCGTGCGACACGTTCGCGATCAGTTCCCGCCGCTGCCGGTCGGCCGCGGCCAGATCCGCCGCCATCTGGTTGAACGCGGTCGCCAACTGGCCGACCTCGTCGCGCGAGGTACCGCGTA
>VAXX01000158.1 GCA_005885115.1 Actinomycetota bacterium
TGGCCGTACTGGGGTTCGCCGGCACGGCCGGTGCCCATGTGACCATCAGCCCGAACAGCGCGACGTCGGGCGGGGACGTGCGGATCGCCTTCCGGGTGCCGACCGAGAGTGACACCGCGTCGACGGTCAAGCTCGAGGTGGCCATTCCGACGGACAAGCCGATCCCGGTCGTCGCCACCATGCCGGTGCCGGGCTGGACCGTCGCCACGGAGAAGACCAAGCTGGCCACCCCGGTCAAGACCGACGACGGGGATACGATCACCGAGGCGATCAGCAGGATCACCTGGACCGCGTCGCCGGCCGCCGGGATCAAGCCGGGCCAGTTCCAGGAGTTCCCCGTCTCGTTGGAGTCGCTGCCGAGTAGCGGGCGGCTGGTGTTCAAGGTGCTCCAGACCTACTCCGACGGTACGGTCGTACGCTGGATCGACGAGGCGGGCGAGGGCCAGCCGGAGCCCGAGCACCCGGCGCCCGTACTGACGCTGGCCAGGTCCGGCGCCGACCAGCCGCTCGCGGTCGTCGACAAGCCGGAACCGGACAGCGCGCCGCTGTACTGGTCGATCGCCGCCTTCGTACTCGGTCTGCTCGGTGCGGTGCTCGGCGGGCTGGCGTTCCTGCGCGGCCGCCGTACCACCACCGGCTGAGGCGGGATCGATCGTCGTCCCCCCGGTTCGGTACCGTCAGACTGCCGGACCGGGGTAGCGGCGAAGGAGGAGCCGGTGGGCGTACAGACCGCGAGCAGCCTGGCACGGTCGGGAACGGACCCGGCGCGGCAGGGGGGCTGGCGGGCGCGGATACCCACCGTCTTCGCCGCCACGCTGAGCGTACTCGCGGTGCTGTGCGCGGTCGCGGCCGTCAGCGAGGCGCTCAACCAGCGCACCCAGCCGGTACGCATGGTGGTCAACGTCCTGGTCCTGCCGGCGCCGGCCAACCTCGGCTACGCGGCGCTGGTCGCGGTCCTCGCCGGTGGCGTGTCCCGGCGCAAGCGGGTCGCCTACGTCTTCCTGCTCATCTACTTCGGCCTCCAGGTCGCCTACGACGTCCTGCTGCTGGGCCTGATCGCCACCCTCGCGCCCGGCGACTGGGACAGCGCCCCGCCGCCGTGGTACGCGCCGTGGGAGGTCGGCGGCAACCTGCTGCTGACCCTCGGCGTACTGGTCGTCCTCTACCTCGCCCGGGGGCAGTTCTACGCCCGGGTCCAGCGCGGCAGCCTGCGCCGGGCGCTGGGCGTACTGGCCGTCCTGCTCACCTTCTGCGCGGCGCTGGGCTGGGCGCTGGTCGAGGCGTTCCCGGGCAACATCGACCGGGACGGCCGGCTGCTGTACGCCATCGAACGGGTCCTCGGCGGCGCGTTCGCCTTCCACTTCAACCGGCGCGGCTTCGCGCCCGGCTGGGTCAACCTGCTGCTCGGCCTGTTCGGCGGGGTCTCGCTGTTCATCGCGCTGTGGGTGCTCCTGCGCTCGCAGCGGCAGAGCGCGGCGCTGCGCCCCGCCGAGGAGGAGCGGATCCGGACCCTGCTGGCGTTCTACGGCGACCGCGACTCGCTCGGCTACTTCGCGACCCGGCGGGACAAGGCCGTGGTGTTCTCCCCGAGCGGGAAGGCGGCCGTCACGTACCGGGTCGTCAACGGGGTCGCGCTGGCCAGTGGCGACCCGATCGGGGACCCGGAGGCGTGGGGCCCGGCGATCCGGGCCTGGCTGGACCTGGCGCTGGCGTACTCGTGGACCCCGGCGGTGATGGGCGCGAGCGAGGCGGGCGCCACCGCGTACGCCCGCTTCGGGCTGCGCGTCCTCGAGCTCGGCGACGAGGCGATCGTCCACGTACGACAGTTCGGTGTGGACGGTCGGGAGATGCGCCCGGTACGCCAGGCGGTCAACCGGGTCGCCCGGGCCGGGTACACGCTGCGGATCCGGCGGCACGCCGAGATCTCCCCGGCCGAGATGGCGCACATCATCGAGCTGGCCGCGAAGTGGCGGGACACCGAGACCGAGCGCGGCTTCTCGATGGCGCTGGGGCGCCTGGGTGACCCGGCGGACGGGCAGTGCGTACTGGTGGAGGCGCTGGACGGGCAGGGCCGGGAAGCGGCCGTCCTCTCGTTCGCCCCGTGGGGTACCAACGGTCTGTCCCTGGACCTGATGCGCCGGGACCGCGAGTCCGACAACGGGCTGATGGAGTTCATGGTCGCCGGGCTCGTCGAGGGGGCGCCGAAGCTGGGCGTGGAACGGATCTCGCTCAACTTCGCGGTGTTCCGCGCGGTGTTCGAGGAAGGGGCGCGGATCGGTGCCGGGCCGGTGCTGCGGCTGTGGCGCCGGCTGCTGCTGTTCTTCTCCCGCTGGTTCCAACTGGAGTCGCTGTACCGGTCCAACGTGAAGTACCGGCCGGAGTGGGTACCCCGGTTCCTGGTGTACGAGGACGTGCGCGACCTGGCCAAGGTGGCGCTCGCCTCGGGGATCGCCGAGGGCTTCGTGGTCGTACCCAGCCTGCCGACCCTGCTGCGGCGCGGCCTGACCGCGCCGCCGGTACAGGTACCGCCGGCCCTGCCGCCCGTGCCGGACGTGGTTCCCGCCGAGGCGGCGCCGGACGAGCCGCAACTGCCCGAGCAGGTACGCATCCGACTGTCCAAAGTGGACAGGCTCCGGGCCGCCGGGCTCGACCCGTACCCGGCCGAGGTCCCCCGTACCCACGACGCCGGAGCGGTCCGGGCCGCCCACGCCGACCTGCCCCCGGACACCCGTACCGGCGAACAGGTCAGCGTCGCCGGGCGGGTGGTCCTGCTGCGCAACCACGGCCGGCTGTGCTTCGCCACCCTCCGGGACTGGACCGGCGACCTCCAGGTGATGCTCACCCACGAGGTCGGTGACGCGGCGCTGGCCGCCTGGAAGGCCGACGTCGACCTGGGCGATCACGTGAGCGTCACCGGCGAGGTGCTCACCACCCGGCGCGGCGAGCTGTCCGTGCTCGCCAGCTCCTGGGAGCTGGCCGCCAAGTGCCTGCATCCGTTGCCGGACAAGCATCGTGGCCTGGCCGACCCGGAGGCCCGGGTACGTCAGCGCTACCTCGACCTGATCGTCGACGCCGAGTCCCGGCAGGCGCTGAAGCTGCGCGGCGCGGTCCTGCACGCGCTGCGCGGCGGGCTGGTCGGGCGCGGGTACCTGGAGGTCGAGACGCCGGTCCTCCAGGCGGTACACGGTGGGGCCAACGCCCGCCCGTTCGTCACCCGTAGCAACGCGTACGACCTGCGTCTGTACCTGCGGATCGCGCCCGAGCTGTACCTCAAGCGGCTGGCCGTCGGCGGCGTGGACAAGGTGTTCGAGCTCGGCCGGACGTTCCGCAACGAGGGCGTCGACGCCACCCACAACCCCGAGTTCACCATGCTGGAGGCCTACCAGGCGTACGGCGACTACACGGTGATGCGGGAGCTGGCCCGGGAGCTGATCGTCGAGGCGGCCGTCGCGGCGTACGGGTTACACGAGGCGGTGGGTCGGGCGCTGGGGGAGCCGGTGACGCCGGACACCCCGGTCGAGGAGCTGCGTACCCTGGCCGCGGCCGCGCAGGTACCGCTGGATCCGCGGTGGGACCGCGGCCACGTGCTGCTGGAGCTGTACGAGCGCCTCGTGGAGGGCAGGACCCGGGCGCCGACGTTCTACACCGACTTCCCGGTCGAGGTGTCCCCGCTGACCCGGGCGCACCGTAAGGACTGCCGGCTGGCCGAGCGCTGGGACCTGGTCGCCTTCGGGATGGAGCTGGGCACCGCGTACACCGAGCTGGTCGATCCGGTGGAGCAGCGCCGCCGGCTGACCCGGCAGTCGCTGCTGGCGGCCGGGGGCGACCCGGAGGCGATGGAGCTGGACGAGGATTTCCTGCACGCGCTGGAGTACGCGATGCCGCCGACCGGCGGGCTCGGCCTGGGCGTCGACCGCCTGGTGATGCTGCTGACCGGCCGGACGATCCGGGAGACGCTGCCGTTCCCGCTGGTTCGCCCGAGTGGCGGAAACGGAGTTTCCGGCTAAAACCGTCTTTCGGGCTTTATCATCTCCGGGTACTTCCTGGGAAGGGGCCCATTGATGCGTGTGCTGCGCGTACTGCTCGGAGTTGTCGCGATCCTGGTCGCGTTGCCGCTACTGCTCGGCGGGGTGACCCTGTGGGCGGCCATGCAGCACCGGGCCGACGACGGATCGTTCACCGCGCCGCTGGCGCCGATCCACACCGGCGGGTACGCCGTGGTCGTCCCCGACGTGGACGCCCTGCTCCGGCAGGAGGCGCCGTTCGTCCGCGGCGGGGAGACGACGTTGCGCTTCACCGCGCGTACCACCTCGGGTCCGGCCTTCATCGGCCTCGCGCCGCGCGCGGCGGTCGAGCACTACCTGGCCGGCGTCGGCGCGGCCGAGGTGACCCGGGTCCGGTTGGCGCGCGGCGGCCTGCCGGTCACCCTGACCGCGCAGCCCGGCGGGGCACCGCCGTCGCCGCCGATCGACCAGACCTTCTGGACCGTCTCCAGCTCGTCCGGCACCCTGTTCTGGTCGCCGTCGTCGGTACGCGGCGAGCGGCTCGCCCTGGTCGTGATGGCGCCCGACGCGCGGCCCACCGGCGACGTGTCGGCCAGCGCCGCGATGATGCCGCGCTGGCTCGACCCGACCGCGTGGGGCCTGCTCATCCTCGGTACCGTCGCCTTCCTTATCGGCATGGTGCTGCTGTTCTGGCCGCGCCGCCAGCGCGAGATCGTGTACGTGGTCGAGCCCAGCCAGGTCCCGGAGATCGCCGCCCGGCTGGGCATCTCCACCGAGCCGCTCGCGGCGGCCCTGGGCGGCGAACCGCCCGGGCTGGACCTGTTCGGCGAGCCGGCACCGGCGGCCTGCGCCCCGGATCCGGCGTCGGCCCGGTCGTCGGCGTCGACCCCGTCGTCGTCCGGCGGGCTCGCGCCGACCCGACCGGACCCGCCGGCGGCGGCCGGTCCGCTCGCCGGGGCCTGGCCGGTCGAGCCGCCCGCGTGGCTGGTGGAGCCGGACCGGGTCGCCATCCCCGCACCGTTCTGGGCCGGCCCGACACCGGTACCGGCGGTACCGGTGGCTCCGGTCCAGGCCGGGACGTACCGGTCGCAGAGCGCGCCACCGACCATCACGCCGTCCTTCGTCTGGCCGCCGGAGGCGGCGAACACGCCCCGGTAACCAGACCCCCGGTAACCGCGTGGCCCCCGCGCTATCGTCGCGGGGGCCACTTCACCGGGGGGTGACGCCACCCAGAAGGGTGACGAACTGTGTTCCGTTGGGGGAAACGGGACAACCCCGACGATATGCCGTAACTGCGCGTGACGCCAGACTGGTCATTCCCCCGTTGTCGTGTTATGGGGGAGCACCGCGACGAGCCCGAGCATCAGCAGCAGGAACCAGTTGGCGACCAGGAACCCGGGCACGGTGTCGAGCAGGCCGCGGGGTAGCCCGTAGTCGTACCAGTCGATCACGGCGGCGGTCACGGTCAGCCAGACCACCACGGCGAGCACCCCGTACGCGCGGCGGTACCGGCGCCCCGGGGTCGCGGCGGCGTCGACGAGCACCAGGATCGCCGGGATGAACCAGTACAGGTGGTGCTCCCAGGACACCGGGCTGACCAGCAGCCCGACCAGCCCGGTCAGGGTGGCCCCGGCGACCTCGTCACCGGCCCGCGCCGCCTGGACGGCGCGCCACAGCCCGTACACCGCCACCACCGCGATCAGCGCGAGCCACAGCAGGCGGCTGGGTTGGTGCGGCGCCCACAGGCGCAGCAGCGCGCCCCAGATCGCCTGGTTGGGGATGCGGTCGAGGTGGCCGACCTGGTTCGCGCTCCACACGATGCCGGTCCAGTAGCGCCACGAGTCATCGGGTGCGAGCACCGCCGCGAGCAGGGTCGCGCCGGCCGCCGTGGCGCTCGCGGTGAGCGCGGCCCGCCAGCGCCGCGACAACAGCAGGTACACGATGAAGATCGCCGGGGTGAGCTTGATCGCCGTCGCCAGCCCGATGCCCGCGCCGGCCAGCCACCATTTTCTCGGTACGGCCAGGAGCAGGTCGCCCAGCACGAGCGCGGCCAGCAGAATGTTGATCTGCCCGAACGTGATCGTCTCGCGGATCGGTTCCAGCCAGGTCGCCAGCGGGATCGCCAGGGCCAGCAGGTACCAGCGCGGCCAACCGTGCCGGTCGGCGACCCGGAACCCGAGCCAGGCGGTGGTGAGGACGAGCGCGGCGAGGTTGGCCAGCAGCGTGATCGTCTCGACCGCCCCGAGCGGCAGCCAGGCCATCGGGTACATCAGCACCGCGGCGAACGGC
>VAXX01000159.1 GCA_005885115.1 Actinomycetota bacterium
TGCTGGTCAACTGGCCCTCGGGCGGCAGCGGCAGGGCCCGGGTACCCCCGTCGATCTTTCGCAGGGCGCTGGCCAGCGCAAGCGGGTCGTTGGTGAGCCGCGCGCCGGACGCGTCGGCCTGGTACTCCCGGCTCCGGCTGATCGCGAGCTGGATGATCGTCGCGGCGATGGGCCCGAGGACCAGCAGGAGCAGCGCGCCGAGGATGCCGCCGCCCTCGTCCCGGTCGTCGCTGGAGCCACCGATCGGGATGAACCAGGCCAACTGCGCCAGCATCGTGATGATCCCGGCCAGCGCGGCGGCGACCGACGAGATCAGGATGTCCCGGTTGTACACGTGGGAGAGCTCGTGACCGATCACGCCGCGCAGCTCGCGCGGGGTGAGCATCCGCATGATCCCCTCGGTGACCGCGACCGCCGCGTGCCTCGGGCTGCGCCCGGTGGCGAACGCGTTGGGCTGGTCGGTGGGGCTGACGTACAGCCGGGGCATCGGCTGGCCGGCGTCCCGGGCCAGGTCCCGGACGATCGCGTAGAGCTGCGGCGCCTCCGCCTCGGTCACCGGGCGGGCGGCCATCGCGCGCAGCGCGAGCTTGTCGGAGAAGAAGTACGAGAAGACGTTCATACCCAGCGACAGCACGGCGGCGATCAGCAGGCCACTACGGCCGCCGAACAGCCAACCGGCGGCCAGGATCAGCCCGGTCAGCAGCCCGAGCAGCGCCGCGGTCTTGACTCCGTTGAAATGCCGGTGCACAGTACGCTCCTTCGTCGCTCGCGTGCCGACCGTCGGTCCGGGCACTGCGGGCGCCAGTCGTTACTCTGCTCAACACGGTGCCCTGGGAGGAATCTTCCCTGACCGGCCTGGGAAACACCTGGGTACCGGCTGAATGTCGCACTCAGCGAGCGGCGGCGGCCAGCACGAGCTGCGGGGCGAACCCGACGACCACGGCGACCAGCGCGGCGCCGGCGAGCGCGGCGGCCACCGGCCACGGCGTGCGTCCGGCCGGGCGGGCGGCGGGCGC
The DNA here is from genome assembly GCA_005885115.1 of Actinomycetota bacterium. Lineage (GTDB taxonomy): Bacteria > Actinomycetota > Actinomycetes > Mycobacteriales > Micromonosporaceae > AC-43. The sequence goes on from VAXX01000159.1 coordinate 1,017, forward strand.
CGGGCCGAACAGCGGCGCGGCGGCCCGCAGGTAGTAGGCCAGGCCGAGGACGGCGTTGAGCGCGACCACGAGCGCCAGCCAGCCGGTGCTCGCGCCGAGCAGCGCGCGGACCACGACCACCTTGGCGAACAGCCCGGCCAGGCCCGGCGGCAGGCCGGCGAGGCCGATCAGCGCGAGCGCCAGGACGCCGGCCGGCCAGGGGCGGCGGCGCGCGGCGCCCTGGTAGTCGGCGATCGCGCCGCCGTCGTCCGCGCCGCGCAGCGCGATGACCGCACCGAACGCGGTCAGTTCCAGAACCACATAGAAGAAGGTGTACGCCAGTGAAGCGACCACCGTCTCGTTGCTGACCCGCTGCGCGGCAAGCGGAGCCAGCAGGTACCCGGCCTGGGCGACCGACGACCAGGCGAGCAGCCGTACCATCCGGTCCTGCCGGAGCGCGACCAGGTTCCCGACGGTCATGCTGAGCACGGCGAGGGTACCGAGGGTGGGCGCGACGATGTCGTACCCGGGGCCGAGCGCGTTGATCGACACGTACAGGATGGCGACGACGCCGCCGAGCTTCGACGCGGTCGACAGGTACGCGGCCACCGGTACGGGTGCCCCGTCGTACGCGGTCGGTGCCCAGGCGTGGAACGGCACCGCGGCCACCTTGAACGACAGTCCGGCGAGCAGGAGTACCACCCCGGCGGTCGCCAACGGCGGCCGGTGCCCGCCCAGCCGTTGCAGGGCGAGCGCCACCTGTCCGAAGTGGACGGCGCCGGTGACCGCGTACAGGAGCGCGGCGCCCAGCAGGGCGACCGCGGTGGATACCACGCTCACCACGAAGAACGTGACGGCGCTGTCGATCCCGGTGGTACGTAAGGCGATCAGCGCGTACAACGGCAGGGTCAGGGTCTCCAGCGCGACGATGAGGGTGATCAGGTCGGCGGCGTACCCGAGCACCACCCCACCGGTCATCGCGCAGCCGAGCAGGAAGTAGTACTCGCCCAGCCGCTGGGTCGGCACGGACAGCCCGACCACGACCAGGGTCAGCCCGGCGAACAGCGCGGCGATCACGGCGGCCCGGTGGTCGGCCAGGTACGAGCAGGCGGCCGGCCCGGCACAGAAGGTCTGCCGGTGCGGTCCGGCGCCCACCGCGATCGCGGCCACCCCGGTGGCGACCGCACCGGCCGCGGTGACCCCGGCGACGACGCCCCGGCGCCCGGGTACCACGAGGTCGGCGAGGAACGCGGCCAGGGCGGTACCGGCGGCGAGGTACGCCGGGAGCAGTGCCACCTGGTCGATCATCGGCCCACCAACGCCTGTACCGCGTCGTGTGCCGGCCCGAGCACCAGCACCGGGACCAGCCCGACGAGCAGCGCGAGGACGATCAGCGGCGCCCACGCGGCGAGTTCGGCGCGCGCCAGCGGCGAGAGGTCCCGGACGGCCGGCGTCGCCGGCCCGTGGGTGACCCGGAACAGCAGGCGCAGGAAGTACGCCGCGGCGAGCGCCCCGCCGAGCGCCGCCAGTACCGCCAGCACCGTCCACAGTGGACTGCGGCGCTGGATCGCCGCGATGACCGCGAACGCCTCACCCCAGAAACCGGCGAGGCCCGGCAACCCGAGTGAGGCGATCGCCGCGTACCCGAGGATGCCCGACAGCCCCGGCGCGCTCTCCCGCAGCCCGCCCAACTCCACCAGCGACCCAGTGTGCGTACGGTCCTTGACCGCGCCGGCGAGGAAGAACAGCAGACCGGTGATGATCCCGTGCGCGACGTTGCCGATCAGCGCCGCCTGGAACCCCGTCGCCGTCAGCGTGGCGATGCCGAGCAGCACGAAACCCATGTGCCCGACGCTGGAGTACGCGATCAGCCGCTTCAGTTCGGTCTGCGCCAGGCAGACCAGGCCACCGATCAGGATCGCGGCCACCGCGAGGATCCCGAGCACCGGGGAGAGCTGGCGGGCACCGTACGGCAGCGTGCCGACCCCGACCCGGAGCAGCCCGTACGACCGCGAACGCGATGGCGAGCAGCACGAACGCGAGCAGTTGCGTGCCGTGCGACAGGGTGCCGCCGCGCCCGCCGGTCAGCGTCACCAGGTCGGCCGTGCCGGCGTTGGCGACCACCGTGAACGTGCCGACCAGCAGCAGGACCGAGCCGAACAGCGTGTACAGCACGAACTTGCGCGCCGCCGCGCGGCGCTCCGGCCCGCCCCAGCCGGCGATCACCGCGTACATCGGCAGGAGGACGACCTCGAAGAACACGAAGAACAGCACCAGGTCCAGGGCGAGGAAGACGCCGAGGATGCCGACCTCCACGGCGAGCAGCAGCGCGGCCAGGCCCGGCGCGCCGTCTGTCCACAGTAGATAGACGCAGCAGAGCAGGGTCAGCAGCGTGGTCAACACCACCAGGGGGTACGAGATGCCGTCGACCCCGAGATGGAACCGGGTATCCAGGCCGGGGATCCACGTCACGTCGAACTGGTGCCAGGGCCGGATCGGACCGGTGAGGCCACCGGAGTGCCGCCCGAACCCGAGCGCGACGGAGATCCCGAACGCGACCACCGCGCCGGTCACCGGTACCCAGCGGATCCGGAACCCGAGCGCCCCGAGGGCGGGGGCGACCAGGAGCGCGACGAGAAGGACGTTCATCGCAGTCCCACCACGGCGAGGGCGGCGAGCC
>VAXX01000160.1 GCA_005885115.1 Actinomycetota bacterium
GAGGAACTGGCGGGCGTAGCTGGACAGGGACTCGACGTACCGCCGCTGGCCCTCGGCGAAGATCGTGTCGAACGCGAGGCTGGACTTGCCCGAGCCGGACAGCCCGGTGAACACGATCATCGCGTCGCGGGGCAGCTCCAGGTTGACGTCGCGCAGGTTGTGCTCCCGCGCTCCACGGATGATCAGGCGGTCGGCCACGGCCAGTTGCTCCAACAGGTCGAATGAACGGCACACGCTGCGCCGTCGCAACTCTATCCGTGGGGTACGACAGTTTCCTCCGTCGTCACCCGGTGGGGGCCGGGCTCACCGGTGGAAGCCGCCGGCGGCGCGGTCGAGCGTGTCGGCGGCCTCGTGCAGCCCGACCCCGGGTAAGCCGGGGGTGTCCACCACGAGGCCGCCGCCCGGTAACGGGGTCAACGCCCGGTATGTCGTGGTGCGCCGGCCCCGGCCGTCCACCCGGCGGATCGCCTGGGTCGCCATGACGGTGGCCCCGGCGAGCGCGTTGACCAGGCTGGACTTGCCCGCTCCGGACCGGCCGAGCAGGGCCAGGGTACGACCGGGAGCGATCATGGTACGGAGCCGGTCCAGGCCGGCGCCGGTGCGCGTACTCACGGTCAGCACCGGTACGCCGGGGGCCAGGTCGGCCACCTGGGCGGCGATCCGGTCGGGCCGGCGTACCAGGTCGGCCCTGGTCAGGATCACCAGGGGCGCGGCGCCGGAGGCCCGGGCCAGGGCGAGGAGGCGTTCGATCCGGCTGGCGTCCGGGGCTGGGTCCATCGGCTCCACCACGGCCGCGAGGTCCACGTTGGCGGCGAGGACCTGACCGTGGGACCGGCCGGGGGACCGGCCGCCGGCGGTGCCGCGGACGATGCGGGTACGCCGGGGCAGGACCGCCTCGACCGTGGTACGCCGGTCGGGCCAGGTACGCACGACGACCCAGTCACCCGCGCAGGGCAGCGCGAGCGGATCCCGCGCGCCCTCGCTGAGCAGCGCACCGCCGAGGCTGGCCCGGGCGGCACCGTCGGAGCCGAGCAGGCAGCAGACGCCACGATCGACCCGGGTCACCCGGGCGGGTCGCTGGTCGGGCCGGTCGAACCGGGCGTACCCGGCGGCGACGTGCTCGTCCCAGCCCAGTGCGTACAGGTCAATGGTCATCGGCCGTCCCTTCGCGACCGACGGTAGGCGCCGGTCCGCGCGCGGGAAAGGGATTAACGGGTACCGTCGGCCGGTGAGCACTGATCCGCTCGTACTCCTCGCCGAAGTGGACCGGGCCACGGCCCGGCTGCTGGCCACGGCGGCCGCCCTCGACGGCGATCCCGCTGCCCCTTCCCCGCTCCCCGGCTGGACCCGCGGCCACGTCCTGACCCACGTGGCCCGCAACGCCGACGGCCTGACCAACCTGCTGACCTGGGCGCGGACCGGGGTGGTGACACCGCAGTACGCGAGCCTGGACAAACGCAACGCCGACATCGAGGCCGGCGCCGCGCGGCCGCTGGACGCCCTCGTGGCCGACGTGCGGTCCAGCGCCGAGCGGTTCGCCGAAGCGGCGACGGCGCTCGATGCCGGGTCGTGGGCCTTCCTGCTGGACCTGCCGCGCGGGCCGAAACCGGCGGCGCTGGTCCCCTGGTGGCGGCTGCGGGAGGTCGAGGTGCACCACGTCGACCTGGCCGCGGGCTACCTGGCCGCGGACTGGCCGGAGTCGTTCGCGCACCGGCTCCTGCACGAGGTGGCCGGTGACCTGACCGGCGTCTCGCTCACCGTGCAGGCCGACGGACTGGGTCATCCGGTACCGGTCGGCTCGGGCGGGCCGCCGACGGTGAGCGGACCGGCGTACGCGCTGGCGGCCTGGCTGATCGGCCGCTCCCCCGGCGACAAGCTGGCCGTCTCGCCCGCCGGCCCCCTGCCGGCGCTACCGGACTGGCGCTGACCATGGCGTACACCGGTCACGTGTCGCCGGGCGGTCCGGCCGCCGTGCGGGACCTGCCCGACCTGACGATCACCAAGCTGTCCGTCGGGCCGGCGGACAACAACGCATACCTGCTGCGGTGTGTGCGTACCGGCACGCAGGTGCTCATCGACGCGGCCGCCGAGCCGTCACGGATCCTGTCGCTGGTGGGAGCCGGTGGACTGGCGACTGTGGTGACGACGCACCGGCACGCCGACCACTGGCAGGCGCTCGCGCCCGTGGTGGTGGCGACCGGGGCGCAGGCGGTGGCGCACCGGTTGGACGCCGCTGCCCTGCCGGTACCGGTGTCGGCCGTCGAGGACGGTTCCGCCGTACCGGTCGGGGACTGCGCGCTGGAGGTGATCCACCTCGTCGGCCATACCCCGGGGTCGATCGCGTTGCTGTACCGGGATCCGGCCGGTCCGCCGCACCTGTTCACCGGGGACTCGCTGTTCCCCGGCGGGGTGGGCAACACGTTCGGGTCGGCGGCGAACTTCCGGTCGTTGCTGCACGACGTGGAGACCAAGCTGTTCGACCGGCTACCGGACGAGACGTGGTTCTACCCAGGGCACGGGGACGACTCGACGCTCGGTCGGGAACGGCCGTCGCTCCCCGAATGGCGGGCCCGCGGCTGGTAGATCTTGATGCCTTTGGCTGCCGCCGTCGACGCCGACAAGCGGGCACAGGTCGATCTCGGCCAGCACAAGGGGCCATCGGTTGTCGATCTGCTGGTGGCTGCCACGGCAGAGGCATGGGGCTTGACCGTGCTGCACGTCGACGCGGACTTCGAGACGATCGCGCGCGTGACGTCC
>VAXX01000161.1 GCA_005885115.1 Actinomycetota bacterium
GTACTCGGTCTGGTTCTGGCGACCGGGGCGGTACTGGCCCGCCGGACGGCACTGCGGGTCGGGGTGATCGCGATCCCGCTCGCCGGGCTCGGCGCGGTGGTCGCCGCCCTGCCCGACGGCCGGTACCTGGCCGTGCCGGTCCTGTGCGACGTCCTCGTCGGGGTCGCGGTGCTGCCCGGCCTGGCGCAGCGGCGGCGGACCGGGTACCTGCCCGGGTACCTCCTGCTCGGCGTACCGGCGGCCCTCCCTCCGGTGGCCGCGGCGCTACCGGCCACGGCCGAACTGCTCCTCGGCCCGTACCAGTGGCTGTCCGCGATCTGGACCGGCCGCCCGCAGGGACCCGGAGTCGTGCCGGTCCAGCACCTGTTCACGGTCTCCGGCCGGGTCTTCGGGTTCGGACCGGTCGCGCTGTCCCTGGCCGCCGGTACGCTCGCCGTCGCCGTCGCGGGGCTGCCCCGGGGCGGTTGGAAACGCTCCGCGGGCTGGGCGGCGGTACCGGCGAGCCTCGCGTTCCTCGCGGGTACGGCGGCGCTCGACGCCCCGTGGCCCACGATCGCGGCGGTGAGCCTGGCCCTCTGAGTGGGCGACGCGCTGGTCGCAGCGCTGCGGCCGGTCCCCGGGCTGGCGCCGCGCGCCGTGGCGACCGGCGGTGCGGGTCTGGCCGGCGCGCTCCCCACCGCGGCGAGCACCCTGGCGGCGCTGGCCACCGTGGTGGTCACCGCGACGGTGTGCGCGGTCGCCGGCCGGTTCCCGGCCGCCCGGGTGGCCGGCTGGCTGGTCGCGGTCCCCGCGGGCGCGCTGCTGGCCTTCGCCGCCGCGCGGGCGGCGGACGTCGCGGTGCCCGCCAGCGCGTTCTGGGTGCTCGGCGCGGCGGCGCTGGCGCTGGGCGTCAGCGGGTGGCTGCGCCGCGCTCCCGAGAAGACGGCCGTGGAGTCCAGCGCGCACGCGGCCGCCGCCGTCGCGCTGCTGCTGACGATCGGGACCGGTCGGTACCCGGCGGCGGTGCTCGCGCTGTGGGGTGTCGCCATCGGGCTCCGGGCGCTGTGGCCCGGTGAGCCGGTACCGGCGCGCCAGGCCCGGATCGTCGCCGGTGTGGCGGGCGAGCTGGTGGCGTACTGGCTGCTGCTGTGGATCGGCGGGGTCGCGCTGACCGAGGCGTACACGGTGCCGGCGGCCGGGGTCGCGCTGCTCGCCGGGTGGCTGGCCGCGCGTACCCGACCGGAGCTGCACAGCTGGACCGCGTACGGGCCGGCCCTGCTGGCCGGGTTCGGACCGAGCCTGGCGCTCGTCCTCGCGGTACCCGGGGAGCCGGTCCGGCGGCTACTCGTCGGGCTCGCCGCCGTCGCGGTCGTGGTCGCCGGTGCGCTACGCCGCCGCCAGGCCCCGGTCGTCGTCGGCGGTACCGCGCTCGGCGTCATCGCGCTGCACGAGTCGGTACTCGTGTGGGATCTGCTCCCCCGCTGGATCCCGCTGGCCCTGGCCGGTCTGCTGCTCGTCGGGCTGGCGATCACGTACGAGCGGCGGCGCCGGGACCTCGGTCGGCTCCGGACGGCGGTCGCCCGGATGCGGTGAGGTCAGTTCGCCGGGCCGCCGCCCGGTCCGGCGTGCGACAGGTCGTACCCCTTGTCGATGGCGGTGTCCGCGATCGACGCCTGGGTGCTGGACTGGACGGCGATCAGGTACTGGGCGCCGCCCCCGGCCGGACCGAGCGCGACGGTGCCGGCCGGGAAGGTCCGGCGGAACAGCTCGTACGTCACGTCGTCGGTGCTGACCAGGTAGGTACCGCGGTCCTCCCAGCTCTTGTCGAGCCAGCCGGGCCGGCCGGCGCGCTGGTCCACCGCGACGTTGACCTCGGCCTGGGTGGTCACCGTGAAGGTGACCAGGGGACTGGTGCCCAAGGCCCGGGAGGCGGCCGCCGGGCGGATCCAGTCGACCCCGATCACCCGGTCGAAGACGATCTTGAAGGTGCCCGGTTGGTCGCCGTACACCTGGGTGCCGACCTCGAGGTCATGCTGGATCGACCACTTCCCCGCGTTCGCACCGTCCTTCACCGACAGGTCGGTGACCAGCGCGGTGTTGCTCAACACGTTCAGACTGGTCGCGACGGTCGGGGCGAGGCCGGTACCGGCGGCCGTGACGACCAGCGCGTAGCTGCCCAGCTTCACCTGCCCCGGTACGGATACGGTCAGCGTCGTACCCTTGCCCGCCGGTACGGTCGGCGGGTCGAACCGGGCGCTCGCCCCGGCCGGCAGCCCGGCCACCGAGAACGTCACCGGGGTCGGGGCCCCGGCCAGCAGCGTCGTCGCGACCGCGTACCGGGTCGTGGCGCCCGGAGCGACGGTACGGTCCGGGTCGGCGGTCAGCGACAGACACGTGGTACACGATGGCAGCGCCCACGCGGTGAGCACTCCGCTGGTGCCCGACTGCCGGTCCCCGGCCGGGCCCTGGGCCAGGTACACGATGCCGTTCGCCACGATCGGGCTCGACCAGTGGTGCGGCAGGGTCGGCGCGTCCCACAGCACCTTCCCGGTCGCCGGGTCCAGCGCCTGGATGCGCCGGAACGGCTGGGTGGTCGACCGCTCCCCGGCGCCGAACGCGGCGAACAGCATCCCGCCGGCCAGTACCGGCGAGGCGGTGAACCCGTGCGCGGCCATCCAGCGGCGTTCCAGCCGGGGCTTGCCGGCCGCGTCGGCGGTCAGCCGGAACGCCTCCAGCCCCTTGTCCCCGGCGATGTAGACCCAGGCGCTGCCGTCGGCCGGGTTGGTCCAGCCCGCCCCGAACGAGCGGACCGTGTTCAGCTCCTCGACCGGCAGCACCTGTAGCGCGCCACCGAGGTTGCCGGGCGAGCCCAGGCCGCTGAGATCCGCGGTGTCGACCAGCTTGAGCCGGTGGTCCTTGCCGGCGATGACGCCCAGGTGCGGGTACAGCTTGTTGATCCCGACCGGCAGCAGCTGCATGCCGCCGGAGGCCATGTCCTGGTCGTGCGCCTCGTTATCCAGGTAGTCGTCGGGGGTGTAGCTGTCCAGCGGCCAGCCCAGGCCGTCGGACATGATGGTCGAGCCGTCCGGCGGCAGCGCCTGGTAGGTGTCCGGCCACGAGCTGCCCGCGACGAACTCGCCGTTGTTGTTGCTGCCGCTGTCCAGGAACACCTTGTCCTGGGAGGCGTCATAGACCGCGCTGCGCGACCAGGGATGCGCGCCGGTACGCGCGCACGCGCCGTCCAGGCCCGGGTGGATGTCCGGGGTATCCGTGCAGGCGTTGTTGTACCCGTGCTGGGTACCGGTGGCCAGGTCCACGGCGGTGAAGTGCCCGCTGCCGCCGACCGAGTGCCCGGCGTACAGGTACGTGTGCCCGTTCTGCGCGGTCGCCCAGGCCAGCTCCATCGAGAACTTGTACCTGCCCGGCGTCATCGGCAACGCCGAAACCTGCGGCCAGTTCTGTTCGAAGTCCTCGACACCGTCGCCGACCCGCAGTTTGTGGATCTTCCCGTCCGCCCCGCCGGCGTAGACGTACTGGCGGTCCGGGCCGATCGCGGGCGCGGAGTTGTCGTAGCAGGCGTGGCAGGTGACGTTGAGGTTGCGGACCCAGATCTCCTGCCCGGTATGCGCGTCCAGCGCCCACAGGTGACCGTGCTCGCCCTTGACGTACACCACGTCGCGGCTGCCCAGGCGGGTACCGACGTCGGTGAGCAGGACCGGGGCGCCGTCGGGCGCGTCGGGCAGCGCGACGTTGAACAGGGGCCGCAGCTTCCCCACGTTCGCCGGGGTGAGCCGGTGCTCGTCCGGGTTGTCGGCGCGCTTGTCCGGGGAGAAGGCGAACTGCAGCCAGTCCACCTTGCCGGGAGCGGCGGTACGGGCGGTCGGCGGGATACCCAGAGCGCCGATCCCCGCCTGGCCGGGCAGACCGACCGCGACCAGGACCCCGGCCGCCAGGACGGTCACCGCGACGGACAGCTCCCGCCGGTACCGCCGGGCCAGCGGTACGGCGGTGCGTAGCGCCTCCCGGAAGTCAAGGTTCATCGATGCGAATACTGGGCACCCGGGGCCCGACCGGTCAAGACCCGGACAGCAGCCAGGTCAGCGCCTCCTGGAGGATCGGTACGCAGTTGGTGGTCAGTACCGACTCGACGTGGAACTGGAAGCTGTAGAACGCCGGGGCGCGCAGCGCGATGACCCGCCCGTCCGGCTCGGCGGACACCTCGACGCCCGCCAGCGCCCGCTCGGGAGCCTGGGCGAAGAACGTGTTGTAGAAGCCGACCCGCTCCGACCGGCCGAACAGGTCGACCGCCTTCTGTACGCCCTGCAACGGCGGGTCCACCGGCGCGACGGTCAGGCCGAGGGTACGGCAGAGGATCTGGTGCCCCAGGCACACCGCGAGGAACGGCTGACCCCGCTCCAGCAGGTCCGCGACGATCTCGTGCAGCCGGGCCATCTTCGGGTGGGTCAGGTCGTTGGGGTCGCCCGGCCCGGGGCCGACCAGTACCAGGTCGTGGCCCGCGTAGTCGATGTCGGCGTCCCGGTAGTCGCAGATCGTGGTCTTGAGTCCCTGGTGCTCCAGCACGTGCTTGAGCATCTGGGTGAACTGGTCCTCGTTGTCGATCAGCAGCACCGACCGGCCCACGAGCTGTGGGTGGGCGGCCAGGTGCCCGCTCTGCCGGTCGACCCAGAACCGGGACAGGTGCTCGTTGCGCGCGGTGAGCACCTCGCGCAGCTCGTCATCGAGGAAATCGTCCAGGTACGGGGTGGCCTGCTCGGCCGAGGTGATCGCGGTGAGCAGGCCGGCGGCCTTCGCGCGGACCTCGGCGCACTCCTTGGCGGGTACCGAGTCGCGGACGATGCTGGCCCCGGACCGCAGCACCGCCTTCCCGTCCGGGGTCACCTCCATGGTGCGGATGGTGATCGCGCTGTCCAGGTACTCGTCGCCCTCGGTACCCAGGCCCATCAGGACCAGCGCACCGGTGTAGTAGCCGCGGGACTCGTACTCGTGACGGTGGATCACCCGGGCGGCGTTCTCCAGCGGGCTGCCGATCATGGTCGCGGCGTACATCGACTCGCGGAACGCCTCGATCGGGTCCATCGTCGCCGAGCCGTCCAGCACGTACTCGGTGTGCACCAGGGAGCTCATCTCGCGCAGGTACGGGCCGCGGACCACACCGCCCTTGCCGCAGATCCGGGACATCATCTTCAGCTCCTCGTCGACCACCTGGAACAGCTCGTTGATCTCCTTCGGGTCGGTGAGGAACTCGACCAGGTCGGCCCGGGTCCGCAGGGCCTTGCGCGGCAGGGTGCCGCAGATCGGGTTCATCAGCACCCGGCCGCGCTCGTAGGTCAGGTGCCGCTCGGGGGACGAGCCGATGAAGTAGCGCTCGCCGTCGTAGAAGCAGAAGCTCAGGTACGCGCCGATCTCGTTACGGCTCAACCGGCCGAAGACGACGTTGGCGACCTGCGGTCCGAAGTCGGCGATCGCGGCGTCGCACCGGCGGGAGATGAGGAAGTTGGAGCCCTCGCCGCGCTGGATCTCCTGCGTGATCACCCGGTGCAGCACCTGCGCGAAGACCTCGTCGGGCGGGGCGAACGTGGGTTCGGTGGCCAGGCGTACCGGGGTGGCGAAGTCGACCACGTCGGTCAGCTCGACCGGCCGGTAGACCTCGGGCACGAGCGAGATGACCGGTTCGTTGTTGTCGTGGGTGACATAGCCCCGTTCGCGTACCTGTGGGTACGGGACCATGCTGATGACCGGATGCGCCCCGGTCGGCCGGGGTACGTCGGCGAGCAGCCAGGAACGGGTCACCGGGCCGGACGCGTAGAACACCTTGCCATCTTTGTGGACAAGGCAGTACGGCTTGGTGAAGTCCAGGCTCATCACGCCACCCGAGTGCTCCGACGATTGGTCAAGCCACTGTAGTGCATGGTCCCTGGGCGTACCGAGCGGAAATTACCCCAGCCGCAGCGTGGCCAGCGCCGCGGCCAGCAGCACCCCCAGGCCGTTGGTGGCCCAGTGCAGCCCCGCCGCGGCCAGCAGGCTGCCGCTGCGCCGGCGCAGCTCACACAGCAGCAGCCCGGCCAGCGCCGTGAAGCCGACGGTGGCCACGACCGCCACCACCTGGCCGGCCGGCGCCGGGCCGACCGCCGCCGCCACCGCGTGGTTGGCGTGGCTCAGGCGCAGCGAGGGCAGGATGTGCCAGAGGCCGAACAGCACCGACGAGGACACGCTGGCCCACACCGCGCCGCGGTGGCGATGGA
>VAXX01000162.1 GCA_005885115.1 Actinomycetota bacterium
CCTCAACACCATGACGCTGGCCGGTCTGATCATCGCGTTGGGCGCGGTGGTGGACGACGCCATCATCGACGTCGAGAACATCCTGCGACGCCTGCGGGAGCACCGGGCCGGGGGCGGCGAGCGGCCGACGGCTTCGATCATCCTTGAGGCGTCCCTGGAGGTACGCAGTCCCATCGTGTACGCCACGATGATCATCGTGGCCGCCGCGGTACCGGTGTTCCTGCTGCCCGGCCTGACCGCCTCGTTCTTCCGGCCGCTGGCGATCACGTACACTCTGGCGATCCTCGCCTCGATGGTGGTCGCGTTGACCGTCACGCCGGCGCTGACGTACCTCCTGTTGCACAAGGCGTCCCTCAAGCGCGCGCGGTCCCCGCTCGTCGGCTGGCTCCAGCGTGGCTACTCCCGTTGGCTGGCAAGGATCGTGGCCCGGCCGCGCTGGGCGTACGCCACCTTCGCCATCGTCGCGGTGCTCGGTGTCGGGGTCGCCCCGCAGCTCGGCCAGTCGCTGTTCCCGGCCTTCCAGCAGCGCGACATCCTCATCCACTGGGACGCCATCCCCGGCACCTCCGACGCCGAGATCCAGCGGGTCACCCTCGCGCTCAGCACGCAGTTGCGGGCGATCCCGGGCGTGACCAACTTCGGCGCGCACATCGGCCGGGCCCGGCAGGGCGAGGAGGTGGTCGGCATCAACGCGGCCGAGATCTGGCTGCGGATCGACCAGAAGGCCGACTACGACACCACCATCGGCCGGATCCGGGACGTCATCAACAGCTACCCCGGCCTGTACCGGGACGTGCAGACCTACCTCAACGAGCGGATCGAGGAGGTGCTCACCGGCTCCAGGGAGCCGATCGTCGTGCGGGTGTACGGGCAGGACCTCACCGTCATGCGCGGCAAGGCCAACCAGATCCGCGACCTGGTCGCCGGAGTCTCCGGGGTGGTCGACCCGCACGTGGACCTTTCCGTTGACACACCGCAGATCCAGGTGCGGGTGAACCTGGACCGGGCGGCCAGGTACGGGCTCAAGCCCGGGGACGTACGCCGGGCCGCCGCGACCATCATCGCCGGCGAGGAGGTCGGCGACGTGTTCCGCGACGGCAAGGTGTACGGGGTCATGGTGTGGAGCGTCCCGTCCGCCCGTACCAGCGTGTCCAGCATCGGGGACCTGTTGGTGGACACGCCGTCGGGGCAGAAGGTACCCATCCGCGACGTCGCCGACATCACCATGTCGGCCAACCCCAACGCGGTCACCCGGGAAGGCGGCTCCCGGTACCTCGACGTGACCGCCAACGTCAGCGGGCGGGACCTCGCCTCGGTGGTCCAGGAGATCCAGGGCAAGGTCGCCGGGGTCCAGTACCCGCGCGGGTACCACGCCGAGGTGCTCGGCGAGTACCAGGAGCGGCAGAACGTCCAGAACCGGCTGCTGCTCACCGCGGTCATCGCCGCCGTCGCGATCTTCCTGCTGTTGCAGGCGTCGTTCAACTCCTGGCGGCTGGCCACGTTCGCGTTCCTCACCCTGCCGATGGCGCTGGTCGGTGGCGCGCTGGCGATCTACGCGGCCAGCGGTACCGTGTCGATCGGCGCGCTCGTCGGGTTCTTCACCGTCTTCGGCATCGCCGCGCGCAACGGCATCCTGCTCATCAACCATTGCCAGCACCTCGAACGCGACGAGGGCGAGCCGTTCGGGCCGGCGCTGGTGATCCGGGGCGCGCGGGAACGGCTGTCCCCGATCCTGATGACGTCCCTGGCGACCGGGCTCGCCCTGGTACCGCTGGTGATCCTCGGTCCCCGGCCGGGTCACGAGATCGACTACCCGCTGGCCATCGTCATCCTCGGCGGCCTGGGTACCTCGACGTTGCTGACCCTGCTCGTGGTGCCGCCGCTGTACCTGCGGTTCGCCCGGCCTGTCCGCTCCGGCCACTCACACCCGGGCGGGCTCGCCGAGGACGCCACGCAGCAGCTCGGCGCACCAGTCCAGTAGCGCGGTGTCCCGGACCGGCTCGCCGCCGACCCGGGCGGTCATCGGGCGCGGTAGCGACACCTGCCCGGCGGCCGGCTTGTACACCGCGTCGGGGTAGAACCGCTTGAGCCGCAACTGTTTCGAGTCCGGCAGTGGCAGCGGCGAGAACCGGATGTGCCTGCCCTGCAGGGAGACGTCGGTCAGGCCGTACTCCTTGGCCAGCAGTCGGAACCGGGCCACCGCGACCAGGTTGACGACCTCGACCGGTGGCTCGCCGTACCGGTCGCGCAGCTCGGTGACCGCCTCGTCCAGTGCCGTGGCGTCCCGGGCGGAGGCCAGTTTCCGGTACATCTCCAGCCGGAGCCGCTCGACCGCGATGTAGTCGGTCGGCAGGTGCGCGTCGACCGGCAGGTCCACCTTGACCTCGGCGTCCTCATCCGGGCGCTCACCCTTGAACTGCTGCACCGCCTCGCCGACCATCCGTACGTACAGGTCGAACCCGACCCCTTCGATGTGCCCGGACTGCTCGCCGCCCAACAGGTTACCGGCGCCCCGGATCTCCAGGTCCTTCATCGCGACGTACATGCCGGCGCCGAGCTCGGTGTGCTGCGCGATGGTCGCCAGGCGCTCGTGCGCGTGCTCGGTCAACGGTTTCTCCCCCGGGTACAGGAAGTACGCGTACGCCCGCTCCCGGCCGCGCCCGACCCGGCCCCGGATCTGGTGCAGTTGCGCCAGTCCGAGCAGGTCGGCCCGCTCGACGACGAGCGTGTTGGCGTTGGGGATGTCGATGCCGGACTCCACGATCGTGGTACAGACGAGGACGTCGTACTCCTTCTCCCAGAAGCCGACCATCACCTTCTCCAGGGTGTCCTCGCCCATCTGGCCGTGTGCCACCGCGATCCGGGCCTCGGGTACCAGATCACGCAGCCGGCGCGCGGCCTTCTCGATGGACTCGACCCGGTTGTGGAGGTAGAAGACCTGCCCGTCGCGCAGCAGCTCGCGGTGGATCGCGGCGGCGACCTGCTTGTCGTCGTACGCGCCGACGTAGGTGAGCACCGGGTGGCGCTCCTCCGGCGGGGTCGCGATCGTGGACATCTCCCGGATCCCGGTGATCGCCATCTCCAGGGTGCGCGGGATCGGCGTCGCCGACATCGTGAGGACATCGACGTGGGTACGCAGTTGCTTGAGGTACTCCTTGTGCTCCACGCCGAAGCGCTGTTCCTCGTCGACGATGACCATCCCGAGTTGCTTGAACTTCGTGGAACCTTGCAACAGCCGGTGCGTACCGATGACGATGTCCGCCGTACCGTCCGCTGCCCTGGCAACGGTTTCCTCCGCCTCGCGCGGGGTCTGGAAGCGGGAAAGCTGGCGGATCTGTACCGGGAACTGGCTCATCCGCTCGCCGAACGTGTTGTAGTGCTGCT
>VAXX01000163.1 GCA_005885115.1 Actinomycetota bacterium
GTCCAGGACGACGGCCGCGCCGTTCTTGGCGCCGCTGTTGTTGTGCACCAGGTCGGCGTACGCCTTCTCCTGGGCACTCTTGAGGATGGTGAGCTGGACGTTGCCGCCGGAGGTCTTCGCGCCGGTGAACATCGCCCGCAGCCGCTCGGTGAACAGGGAGTCGGCGTTGCCGGACAGGAACGAGTCCTGTGCCCGCTCGATGTTGGTGGCCAGCCCGCTGACCGGCTTGTACCCGGTGATCGGCGCGTACGCCAGCGGGTCCAGCGGGTACGTGCGCAGGTACTTGAGCTGGTCGCTGGTGGGCACGCTCTGCGCGATCGGGATGCCCTCGTGCGTGGAGATGGTGCCGCGCTGGCGCTCGTACTCGGTCAACTGGACCCGGGCGTTGTGGTCGTCGTTGCGGTACGCGTCGGCCTTGTACGCCTGGACGTAGTTGAGGTTCACGAACAGCAGCGCGAACAGCGCGATGACCACGACGCCCACGCGTCGGAGCGGAGCATTCACCGGACAACCTCCGTGGCCAGGCCCGCCAGTTTGACCGGGCCGCCGCCCGGCGCGGGGCCGCCGGCACCGACCGGACGGCGGGAGGCGTCGGAGATCCGCAGCAGCATCGCCACCAGCAGCCAGTTGGCCATCAACGACGAGCCACCGGCGGACAGGAACGGCGTGGTCTGCCCGGTCAGCGGGATCAGCTTGGTCACCCCACCGACGATGACGAAGACCTGCAGGCCCAGCGTGAAGGCCAGGCCACCGGCGAGGAGCTTGCCGAACGAGTCCCGAACCGCGATGGCGGCGCGCAGCCCGCGCTCCACGATGACCAGGTACACGACCAGCAGCGCGGTGAGCCCGAACAGGCCGATCTCCTCACCGAGCCCGGCGAAGATGAAGTCGGTACGCACCTCGGGGATCTGGCCCGGGTGCCCGTGCCCGGGTCCGGAGCCGAACAGCCCGCCGGTACCCAGTCCGAGCAGTGACTGCACCAACTGGTACCCGGTCGCGTTCGGATCGGCGAACGGGTCCAGCCACACCCCGACCCGCTCGTAGAAGTTGGCGAACGGGCCGCCGATCCGCCCGCCCAGGACGTACGCCAGGAACGCGCCGCCGAAGAACAGCACCAGACCGATGATCAGCCAACTGACCCGCTCGGTGGCGATGTAGAGGGTGACCACGAACATGCCGAAGTACATCAGCGAGGTACCGAGGTCCTTCTCGAAGACCAGGACCATGAGGCTGAGCAGCCAGACCGCGACGACCGGACCGAGATCGCGGCCGCGCGGGAACTCGATCCCGAGCACCCGCCGGCTGGCCAGCGACAGTACCTCGCGCTTGCGGACCAGGTAGTACGCGAAGAACGACAGCAGCAGCAGCTTGGCGAACTCACCCGGCTGGATCTGGAAGACGGTGCCGAACCGGATCCACAGCTTGGCCCCGTTCACCTCGGACAGGCTGGCCGGCAGCACGGCCGGCAGCATGACCAGCACGATGCCGGTCAGACCCAGGGTGTACGCGTACCGGGACAGCGCCCGGTGGTCCTTGATCAGGATCAGTGCCCCGGTGGCCACCAGCAACGAGGCGACCGTCCAGGCGAGCTGGCGGAACCCGTCCCCGCCGAAGGCCGGGAAGTTGCCGTGCTGGCCGGCCAGGGCCCGACCCAGGTCCAGCCGGCGCAGGAAGGCCACCCCGAGCCCGTTGAGCAGCGCGACGGCCGGCAGGATCGCCGGGTCGGCGTACGGGACGAGGAAGCGCAGCATGACGTGCGCGGCGAGGAAGACGATCGTCAGCAGCAGCGGCGGTATCCAGAACCCGCCGGTGACCTTGCCGGTCAGCCCGATCTCGACCGCCGCCGAGTACGCGGTGACCAGCCCCATCGCGAGCAGCAGCAGGAACAGCTCGCTGTTGCGCCGGGTGGGCGTACGGAAGCCGGCCGTCGCGGTCGGCGGGTACGGGGTGGCGGGTTGCGCGGGGGGCGCGGTCACGATCGAGGGGATTCCTGCTCGGCGGTCAACACGGGCTGGCGCTCAGGCTCGGCTGCGTACTGGGCGACGTACTGGGCGACGCCGTCGGGCTGGCGCTGGTGGACGAGACGCTCACGGCCGGGGTCGGCAGGCTCGGCGGGACGCTCGGTGACGTCGGGGCGGGGCTGCTCGGGGACGGGGACGCCGAACCACTGGCCGAGGGTGAGCAGCTCGGCCGTACCGTGTTCCCGTTGGCCGGGTCGACCAGCTCGTTGTACTTCCGCTCGGCCTCGGACAGGCTGGTGGCCGAGATGCCCTGCTTGACCCGGTCCTGCGCGACCTTCGTCAGGTCGCCCAGCTTGGTGGACTCGGTGTGGTCGAGCCGGGACAGGTGCAGGCCGGCGATCTGGCCCGGGATCCCCTGGTAGACCGCGAGCAGGCCCTGCGGGGTCGCGCCGACGTAGTACTGCCGCTGGGTCCAGTTCCAGCCGCCCCAGGTGCCGCCGCCGAGCAGGCCGAGCAGCACGATGAGCAGCACCGCGGTGCGTACCGGGTGCCGGCGCGGCCGCTCCGCGGCCTCCTCCTCGGGCGGCTCCGGTACCGCCGCGCGCGGAGCGTGCAAC
>VAXX01000178.1 GCA_005885115.1 Actinomycetota bacterium
GAGATACTCCACCGTACCCGCGCCGTGGTATCCCGCCTCGCGGCAGATCGCCTTGGCGCTGTCGTGGATCCGGGACCGCTGCCCGTCGGTGAGAAACGGCGCCGGTGCCTCCTCGACCAGCTTCTGGTGCCGGCGCTGCAACGAGCAGTCGCGGGTACCCATCACGACGACGTTGCCGTACGTGTCGGCGAGCACCTGCGCCTCGACGTGCCGGGGCCGGTCGAGGTAGCGCTCCACGAAGCACTCGCCACGGCCGAACGCGGCCACCGCCTCCCGGGTCGCCGACTCGAACAGCGCCGGGATCTCCCCGATGCCGCGGGCCACCTTCAACCCGCGGCCGCCCCCGCCGAACGCCGCCTTGATGGCCACCGGCAGGCCGTACTCCTTGGCGAACGCGACGATCTCGGCGGCGTCGGCGACCGGCTCGGCGGTACCGGGGACCAGCGGCGCCCCGGCCCGGGCGGCGATGTGCCGGGCGGTCACCTTGTCGCCGAGGTCGCGGATCGCCTGCGGGGTCGGGCCGATCCAGACCAGCCCGGCATCGAGTACGGCCTGCGCGAAGTCGGCGTTCTCGGAAAGGAACCCGTACCCGGGGTGCACGGCATCGGCGCCGGAGCGCGCCGCGACGTCGAGCAGCTTGTCGATCCGCAGGTACGTCTGCGCGCTGGTATCCCCGCCCAGCGCGTACGCCTCGTCGGCCAGGGTCGCCGGCAGCCCGTACCGGTCGGAGTCCGCGTACACCGCGACCGAGAGCAGGCCCGCGTCCCGGCACGCACGGATCACCCGTACCGCGATCTCACCCCGGTTTGCCACCAGTACCTTGCGCATGCCGCGGAGTCTAAACCGGCCGGTAACTTTTCGTCGGTGGCGCAGCTCACGGCTTACAGTCGAGCCGTGTCGTCGTCAACCCGCATGCTCATCCTCGGCGTGGTCCGGATCTTCCAGCCGGTCCACGGGTACGACGTGCGGCGGGAGCTGCTGAGCTGGCACGCGGACGAGTGGGCGAACGTGGCGCCCGGCTCGATCTACCACGCGCTGAAGAAGCTGGCCGACGAGGGACTGCTCCGTGAGGTGACCACGGAGCAGGTCGGGGCCCGGCCGGCCCGGACCACCTACGAGGTCACCCCGAAGGGCGAGGCGGAGTTCCAGGACCTGCTGCGCCGGCAGTGGTGGGAGTACCGGCCGCCGCTGGACCCGTTCGTACCGGCGTTCGCCTTCCTGCCCGCCCTGCCCCGGCGCGAGGGCGTCGCGGCCCTGCGCCACCGCGCGCAGCAGTTGCGGCTGTTCGCCGACGGCGCCGAGGTGCGGATGGACAGCGACATCGACTGGGAGCACGCGCCGCACGTGGCGGAGATGTTCCGGCTCGGGATGGCGCACGCCCGGGTGGAGGCGGACTGGTGCGAGGCGGTCGCGCAGCGGCTGGAGAAGGGCGAGCTGCACGCGGCCGACGACAAGACGGATCACTGACAACGCGATACATCGCGCAATATTCAACGTTGACTGCACGCGACATATCGCGTTACCGTCTCCGGGACCTGACATCGGCACGCGGGGAGACCCTCATGATCAGAACAAGCGGGTTGCGGAAGTCGTTCCGCACCCGGAAAGGCGCGGTGGACGCGGTCCGCGGCGTCGACCTCACCGTCCAGGAAGGCGAGATCTTCGGCTTCCTCGGCCCGAACGGCGCCGGCAAGACCACCACCCTGCGGATGCTCGCGACGTTGATCGTCCCGGACGGGGGAGAGGCGACCATCGCGGGCGCGGACCTGCGGCGAGACCCAGCAGGGGTACGCCGCCAGATCGGCTACGTCGCCCAGGGCGGCAGCACCTGGGACACCGTGACCGCGCGCGAGGAGCTCGTCCTGCAGGCCCGGCTCTACGGCATCGGCAAGGCCCAGGCCCGGCAACTGGCCGAGCGGGCGATCGAGGGCTTCCAGCTCACCGAGTTCGCCGACCGCAAGTGCCAGACGTACTCCGGCGGCCAGCGTCGCCGCGTCGATGTCGCGCTGGGCATCATCCACGCCCCCAAGGTGGTATTCCTCGACGAGCCGACCACCGGGCTGGACCCGCAGAGCCGTGCGCACATGTGGGACGAGGTACGGCGCCTCCGCTCCGAGGGCCTGACCGTCTTCCTGACCACGCACTACCTGGAGGAGGCCGACGCCCTCTGCGACCGGGTGGCCATCATCGACCACGGGCAGATCGTCGCCGAAGGTACGCCGGACGAGCTCAAACGGGAGGTCGCCGGTGACGTGGTGACCGTCGGGGTGAACGGCAACGCGGACAAGGCGGCTGCCCTGCTCGACGGCCAGCCGTACGTCCGCCAGCTCGAACAGTCCGAGAACCTCCTGAGGCTGTACGTCGACACCGGCGCGGTCGCCATCCCACTGATCCTGCGTACCCTCGACGGCGCCGGACTGGACCTCGGCTCGATCGAGCTGCACCGGCCGAGCCTCGATGACGTGTTCCTCACCAAGACCGGCCGCTCACTGCGCGAATCCTGAAGACGAGGTACCCGATGAAACTCCTCCGTGACATCTGGCTGATCTTCCAGCGGCAGATGACCCTGGTCCTGCGCAACCCGGTCTGGCTGATCGTCGGCGTCATCCAGCCGCTGTACTACCTCCTGCTGTTCGGCCCGCTGCTCAAGCCGGCGCTGCGCCCCCTCGGGGCGACCACCGACGCGCAGGTGTACCAGATCTTCGTCCCCGGCATCCTGGTGATGCTCGCCATCTTCGGCACTTTCTTCGTCGGCTTCGCGCTGATCGCCGAACTGCGCGCCGGGGTCATCGAACGCAGCCGGGTCACCCCGGTCAGCCGCCTGGCGCTGCTGCTGGGCCGGTCCCTGCGCGATGTCGTATCCCTGCTCGTGCAGTGCGTCATCATCACCCTGCTGTCCATCCCGTTCGGCCTCAAGGTCCAGCTCGCCAACGTCCTGCTGGCGTACCTG
>VAXX01000179.1 GCA_005885115.1 Actinomycetota bacterium
GGTCGATGTCCAGCTTCTGGGTGAAGTCGTAGAACCCGCGTACCTGCTGCAACTGCGTGTACGTGTTGGACACGATCGACGGTTCGAGCAGCCGCATGCTCTGCACCGCGTCGGCGTCTTCGGCCAGGTTGTTCGGCGGCGCCTGCGCCGTCGCGCCGTACGGGGTCGTCTCCACCGTGGACAGTCCGAAGGCGTTGCGGGTCGCCTCGATGCTGCGCTGGATGTACGTGGACTCCTTGTCGCGGATGTTCGGCTTGACGCTGAACGTCTGTACCGCGGCGGGGTAGATCCCGCCGATCGCGATCGCCGACAGCACGAGCATGCCCACGGCGATGCCCGGCCACACGAGGTTGCGGATGAACGCGTTGGAGAACACCACGATGGCGACCGCCACCACCACCGAGATCCAGGCGAGGATCTCCTTGGCCGGCAGCAAGGCATTTACATCGGTGTATCCAGCGCCCCACAGGTTGGTGCCCTCGTTGTGCGAGAGCACCAGGCCCCGCTGGTCCAGGAAGTACGCCACCGCCTTGAGCAGTACGAACGCGGCCACCAGCGCGGTCAGGTGGGCGCGCGCCCCGGTGGTCATCCGCTCCCCGGCGCCCTGCAGCCGTACCCCGCCGAACAGGTAGTGCACCGCGAGCGCGCCGAGCACGCACAGCACCACCGCGGTGAAGCCGACGCCGAGCAGGTACCGCCAGAACGGGTAGTCGAAGATGTAGAACCCGATGTCCAGCCCGAACTGCGGATCCCGGGTGCCGAAGTTCTGCCGGTTGGCGAACAGCAGCCAGGACGGCCAGTTCCCCTGCGCGGAGACGCCGGAGAAGAAGCCGACGATCGTCGCGAGCACCGCGATCCACAGCCCGAAGCGCGGGGTCAGCAGCATCCGGTACCGGTCCAGGGTCTGCTGCTCGGGCGAGTGCGGGCGCAGCAGCGGGCGTACCCGGTAGGCCAGCCACAGGTTGAACCAGACGATCAGCCCGAGGACCGCGCCGAAGACCAGGAACAGGCCCAGGCGGGTCCACAACACCGTGGTGAAGACCGAGGTGTAGTGCACCTCGGAGAACCACAGGTAGTCGGTCCAGGCGTCGACGAGCCAACCGAGGAACACGAAAAGCACGACCACACCGGCGAGGACCACGAGGGTCACCCGGCCGCGTCGGCTCATCCGGGGCATTGGGGTACGCATTACCACGGTGCCCAGCCTACGAGGTCAGCTCGCACCCTGGTGCCGCACGCCGCGCCGGGTCGGCCTCAGCGACCTCAGCAGGACGGCGGCGTACCCCCGCTGTCCAGCGTGGCGAGCGCGGACAGCGCGTCGTCCAGCGTCCGGACCTTCACCAACTTGAGACCTGGCACCGCGTTGGCGACCGCTTCCTTGCAGTTGTCCGCCGGCGCCAGGAAGATCGATGCCCCGTCCCGCTTCGCCCCGCGCATCTTCTGCGGGATGCCGCCGATCGCCCCGACGTTGCCCTCCTCGTCGATCGTTCCGGTGCCGGCGATGGTCCGCCCGTCGGTCAGATCGGTCGACTTGAGCTTGTCCACGATGCCCAGCGAGAACATCAGGCCCGCGCTGGGTCCCACCACGTTGTCCAGGCTGATCGAGATCGAGTACGGGCTGGGCTGCTGCTCGTCGATCTGGATGCCGATCCGCGGGGTCTTGTCCGAGGCCGCGATCGTGCTGACCGTGGTCGTCGCGGGTACGCCACCCCGCTTGTACGCGATGGTCAGCGCCGTACCGACCGGCCTGCTCCGGATCAGCGTGGTCAGCTTCTGCCCCGAGGTGACCGGCTGCCCGTCGATACTGTCGATCTCGTCGCCCTTCCGTAGCTTGCCCTGGGACGGCGAGTCGGCCGGCAGGTCGGTCACCACCACGTGTACCGGGAAGCCCAGCTCGCGCAGCGCGGCCACGATCGCGGCGTTCTGCGAGCTCTTGAACTCCTGCTGGTTCTCCTGGTCGACCTGCTGCCGGGTCTGGTTCGGCGGGTAGATCACCTCGCGGGGTACCACCGCGTCGTCCGAACTCAGCCAGCCCTGGATCGCCTCCCACAGGGTGATGTGGTCCTGTACCCCGACGGTGACCATCCGGAGCTGACCCTTCGGCGCGGACACGGTACCGCCGGAGATCGTGATGATCTCCTTGTTCTGGTCGATGCCCAGCGTGTTCCAGGTGGGGCCGGGCACCAGCGCGACGTAGGGCACGCTGACCCCGTCGAAAGCGGCGATGACCAGGAGCAACAGGACGATCGCTCCGACCAGAAGGGTGGCCCCACGCTGTCTCACGCAGGGAAGCGTACTGGGCCGGACCGACACCCTTCAGTTCCCCCGTGGGCGAACAGCGGCGACGGGACGGGGCACCGGGCAGGCGCGTACCTTGGGAGACGTGCCTGATGTGCCCTTCGGCTTCGGCCTTCCTGGTGGCGCCACGCCAGACCCCAGTGACCCGGCGCAGATGCAGCAGTTCCTCGGCCAGCTCCAGCAGCTGTTCACCACGACCGAGGGTGGACCGGTCAACTGGGACCTGGCCCGCCAGGTCGCGCAGGCCACCCTGACCGGCGCCGGTACCAGCGGCTTCGCCGGGTTCACCGGCCCGGCGCCGGACGCCCCGGCCGCGCCCGGCGACCCCCTGATCAGCGAGGCCGACCGGGCCGCGGTCGGCGAGGCGCTGCGCCTGGCGGACCTGTGGTTGGAGCCGGCGTCCGCGCTGCCGTCGGGCATCAGCTCGGTGCACGCGTGGACCCGCGGCGAGTGGATCGACCAGACCCTGCCGGTCTGGCGCAAGCTGTGCGATCCGGTGGCGGGCCGCATGGTCGGCGCGATGGGCGATCTGGTACCCGAGGAGATGCGCGGCCAGCTCGGACCGATGCAGTCGATGGTGGCCACGCTCGGCGGCGCCCTGTTCGGCGGCCAGCTCGGGCAGGCGCTGGGGACGCTCGCGGCCGAGGTGCTCTCGGCCGGCGACATCGGCCTGCCGCTCGGCCCGGCCGGCGCCGCCGCGCTGCTCCCCGCCAACATCGCCGGGTACGGTGACGGACTCGAACTGCCCGCCGACGAGGTACGCCTCTACGTCGCCCTCCGCGAAGCGGCTCACCAGCGCCTGTTCGGTCACGTACCGTGGCTGCGCGGGCACGTACTGACCGCCGTCGAGGCGTACGCCGCCGGCATCCGGGTCAACCGGGAAGCGATCGAGGACGCGATGGGCCGCTTCGACCCGGGCAACCTGGAGTCGATGCAGGAACTGTCCGTCGAGGGCATCTTCACCCCCGACGACACCCCGGCGCAGCAGGCCGCGCTGGCCCGGTTGGAGACCGCGCTCGCGCTGGTCGAGGGCTGGGTCTGCCACGTCGTGGACAGCGCCGCCGGGGACCGGCTTCCCTCGGTGGTACGCCTCGGCGAGGCGTTCCGCCGCCGTCGGGCGGCCGGCGGGCCGGCCGAACAGACCTTCGCCGCCCTCGTCGGGCTGGAGCTGCGACCCCGACGGCTGCGGGAGGCCGCCGCACTGTGGGCCGCCCTGACCGAGCACCGCGGGATCGCCGGGCGGGACGCCCTCTGGGGCCACCCCGACCTGCTGCCCGGCGACGAGGACTTCGCCGATCCGGTCGGGTACGCCCAGTCCCAGCTCGACCTGTCCGAGCTGGACCTGTCCGGGCTCGACGACGAGCCGCCGGCCGACCCCAATGACCCCACCGGCCCGTCAGGCGCCGCTCAGGTCGCCGATGCGACCTGCCCCGCCGTCCGTACCTCGGCCGGGGACGCGTCCAGGTCGAGGACCGGCAGCCACGCCGGTACGGGCAGCACGCTCGCCAGCCCCAGCAGTCCCCCGGTCAGCGCCGGGGCCACCGACACCGGACGGCTCGTCAGTGGCCGCAGCAGCTTGCCGACCAGGATCCCGGGCAGGTCCGGCGCGTCCGGCGCGATCAGCGCCGCCTGGTCGTACCCGTCCGCGGCGGCGGCACCGAAAAGGTGGTCAGAGGTCAGGGCGGGCAGCTCGTACACCCGGGTACCGGGCCAGACCAGCGCGTCGGCCAGCGGCCGGTCCGCCGGTACGACGGCCACGGCCGGACTCACCTCGGCCAGCCCGGCGAGCAGGTCGATCACGTCCTCGGCCAGCGCCCGGCGCCAGGCGCCCGGGTCGATCCCGGGGGGACTCCAGGCCGGTACGGTCAACGGCACGATCACGACGCGTCGGGTCACGCGTCAATCTTCGTGGAACGCCGCTCCGCTCGCCGCACTGATCCCCTCCAGATAGCCCCGGGCCCGCTCGGCCCTCGGGTACCGGCCGACCAGCGCCCAGAACCTGGTGCTGTGGCTGGGTACGACCAGGTGGACCAGCTCGTGCAGCAGCACGTAGTCGATCACCCAGTCGGGCATGTCCATGATCCGGTCGGAGATCCGGATGGTGCGGTCGGCCGGGGTACACGAGCCCCACCGGCCGTTCTGGTTGCTCACCCAGCGCACGCTCGCCGGTCGGCTCGCCGCCGGGTGCTCGGTCAGGTAGCGCTCGGCCAGCCGCTTCGCGCGGGCGGTCAGCTCGGTGTCGGTACGCCGGGTCCGCTCGTCCCGGGCCGCCAGGCGCTCCAGCATCCGGTCGACCCACTCGCGCTCCTCAGCGCGGGAGAACTGTCCCGGTATGAGGACGACCACCCGTTC
>VAXX01000180.1 GCA_005885115.1 Actinomycetota bacterium
ATGACCAGGAACGGGAGCTTCGGCAGGCCGGGGATGACGCACAGGGCGAGGACCGCGCCGCCGGCGATCTGGACGGCGCCCCGGTGCTGGCTGAGCTGCCTGATGACGCTGCCGCCCATGTCGCCCTCGGTCGCCGACCGGGTGACGATCAGACCGGTGGCCACCGACAGCATCAGGGCCGGGATCTGCGATACCAGGCCGTCGCCCACCGACAGCAGGCTGTACGTGTTCATCGCGTCGGCCGGCGACAGGTGCCGCTGGAGGAGGCCGACACCGAAGCCGCCGATCAGGTTGATCACCGTGATGATGATCGCCGCGATCGCGTCGCCCTTGACGAACTTCGAGGCGCCGTCCATCGAGCCGTAGAAGTCGGCCTCGGCGGTGACCTCGAAGCGCCGCTTGCGCGCCTGCTTCTCGTTGATCAGCCCGGCGTTGAGGTCGGCATCGATCGCCATCTGCTTGCCGGGCATCGCGTCGAGGGTGAACCGGGCCCCGACCTCGGCGACGCGGCCGGCGCCGTTGGTGATGACGACGAACTGGATGATCGTCAGGATCACGAAGATGACCAGGCCGACGATCAGCGAGCCGCCGACCACGAAGTGCCCGAACGCGTCGATCACGTTGCCGGCGAAGCCGTTGAGCAGTACGAGACGGGTGGCGCTGATGTTGAGCGCGAGTCGGAAGAGGGTCGCGACGAGCAGGAGGGCCGGGAAGACCGAGAAGTCCAGGGGCCGGTGTACCTGCATGGCGACCAGGACGATCAGGAGCGCGAACGTGATGTTCCCGGCGATCAGCAGGTCGAGGAGGAGGGAGGGCATCGGGACGACCATCATGACGATGATCAGGACGATCCCGATCGGTACGACCAGTTGGCTCAGACGCCTGGGATTCAACGGCACCTTCCAGGTACGCGGGTCTTGGCTCCTGCCTGATCGGCGGTACCGGCCCGGACCTGAGGGTTACTAGGCGGCCGTACCCGTGCCGAAGGGCCGGTGCAGACCGGCGGCCGAGCCCCGGGCCTTGAGCCCCATGACGAACGCGAGTACCCGGGCCACCGCGCCGTAGAACTCGGGCGGGATCTCCGCGCCCAGCTCGCACCCGGCGTACAGGGCCCGGGCCAGCGGTACGTCCTGGACCATCGGTACCCGGTGCTCGCTGGCCTTCTCCCGAATCTTGGTGGCGATCGTCCCGGACCCCTTGGCCAGTACCCGTGGGGCACCCTTCCGTGGGTCGTACCGTAGCGCCACCGCCACGTGCGTCGGGTTCACCACCACGACGTCGGACTTGGGTACGTCGGCCATCATCCGGTTCCGCGCGGCCGCGTACTGCCGGGCCCGGATCTGGCCCTTGACGTGCGGGTCGCCCTCCATCTTCTTGTACTCGTCCTTGACCTCCTGCTTGGACATCCGCAGCTGCTTGCCGACCCGCCGCTTGACCATCACGTAGTCCGCCGCGGCGAGCGCGAGCCCGACGCCGGCCGCCGTCCGGATCAGGGTGACCAGGCCGCCGGTCACCGTCGCGACGGTGACCGACAGCGACAGCGAGCCGGACAGCATCAGCGACTGGACGACGCCGCGGATCACCGAGTACAGCACGCCGCCCAGCGCGGCCGTCTTGGCCAGCGCCTTGGCCGCCTCCCACCAGCCCTGCGGCCCGAAGCTGCGCTTGATCCCGGACACCGGGTTGAGCCGGGAGAACTTCGGCATCAGCAGCTTGGTGGCCGGCCGGATGCCGCCCTGCGCGGCGGCCGCCGCCAGGCCCACCGCGAGCAGCGTGCCGCACACCGGCGCGACCGCGAGCGCCGCCGCGAGCCCGGCGTCCTTGAGGATGTGCAGCGCGGTCGCCGGGTCCGGCCGCGCGATCACCGCCGGAAGCTGGCCGAAGACGGCGGCGGCGTGGGTGAGCGCGGAGCCCAGCGCGGCGGGGACCACGATGCTGGCCGCGAACATCCCGGCCCAGGCGCCGAGATCAGGGGTACGGATGACACTGCGCCCCTCCTTCCGCGCCTCCTTCCTGCGTTGCGCGGTCGGTTTCTCGGTCTTCTCACCGCTCACGTCAGTGGCCGCCGGACACCGTGACGACCGCCTCCACCGCCGGGACGATCAGCGCGTGGATGGCCTTGGGCAGCAGCCCGATCGCCGCCCCGCCCAGGGACAGCACCAGCAGGATCTTCGCCGGGAAGCCCAGCGAGAACGCGTTGAGCGCGGGCGCCGCCCGGTTGAGCAGGCCGAGCGCGAGGTCCGCGCAGAACAGCACGGCCAGCAGCGGCCCGGCGATCTGCAGCGCGGCGACGAACATGTCGCCGATGCCGTGGGTGAGGATCCGGTCGAGGGTGGTCAGCGACAGCGTCCCGTTCAGGGGCAGGGTCTGGTACGACTGCAGGAAACCCCGGATGACCAGCCGGTACGCGTCGCTGGTGAACAGCAGCGTGATCGCCACGATGTGGTAGAAGCGGCCGAAGACCGAGCTCTGGTTGGTACCCAGTGGGTCGATCGCGAAGGACAGGGAGAACCCGCCGAACACGTCGATCAGGTCCCCGGCCGCCTGCGCGGCGGCGAAGAACAGCGCGGTGATGAACCCGAGCGCCGCCCCGACCACGACCTGTTCACCGGCGGCGAGCAGGATCCGGGCGCCGTTGTCGGTACCCAGGGCGCTGACCTGCCCGGACAGCGGCCCGGCGACCGGCAGGGCCAGCGCGACGGACAGCAGCCCCTTGATCGGTCCCGGCAGCATGGACCCGTTGAACGGCGGGCAGATCGCCAGCCACGCCGCCGCCCGGATCCCGGCGAGGAGCACCGCGATCAGCTGGGCCTGCGGCAGCTGCCACGACATCGGCTAGACGGAGTTGATCAGGTGCGGCATCTGCCCCTACAGGTCCGTGGTGTACGTGACCAGCTCGTGCAGCATCCAGTTGCCGGTGGCCAGCAGGGCGACCACGACGCCGATGACCTTCGGGACGAAGGACAGCGTCTGCTCCTGGATCTGGGTCGCCGACTGGAAGATGGAGATCGCGAGGCCGATCACCAGCGCGGTGAGCAGGACGGGAGTGCCGAGCTTGACGGCGATCTCCATGGCCTGCATGCCCATGTGCACCACGGTGGTGTCGGTCATCCGCATCTCCTTCGCCGTTCCGGTCTGCACACAGCTTCGTCCGCCGGTGTGGCAGATCGAGCGCGACCGGGTTGGCATCAGGTTGCGGCCTTCCTTGCTCAGCGGGACGGGCAGCGGACGAAGCTCAGTACGACGCGACCAGGGCCGTGATGACCAGGCCCCAGCCGTTGACCATGACGAACAGCAGCATCTTGAACGGCAGCGAGACGGTCACCGGCGGGAGCATCATCATCCCCATCGACATCAGGGATGCGGACACCACCATGTCGACGACCAGGAACGGGATGTAGACGACAAAGCCGATGATGAAGGCCGCCCGCAGCTCGGACAGGACGAACGCGGGGATCAGGGTGGTCAGCGGTACGGACTGCGGCGTGGCCGGGGTGGCCGCCTTGGCCGCCTTGACGAACAGCGCGATCTCGTCCGGCCGGGTGTGCGCGAGCATGAACTTGCGCAGCGGCTCCACCCCGTCGTGGAAGGCCACGGACTGGCTCTTGTCCCCGTGCAGGTACGGCTGGACGCCCTGGTGGTTCATGTCGGACAGGACCGGACCACGAAGATCTTCGTGAAGCTGGTACACATCAGCAGCAGCGCGGGCGCCACCGACAGTACGGTCAGCGCCAGCAGGATGACGATGGAGCTGCTCGGCTTCCCGTTCGGCCCGTTGATCTGTACCCCGACCGTGGCACCGCCGGTGGTCGAGTTCACCCCGGTCGGGCCCCCCGGCGGCGCGGGCGGGCTCGGCGCCGTCACGACGTGCGCAGGCGGGTTCGGCGCGGCGGCGGCCGGGGCGGCGGCGCCCAGCAGCACCGTCCCGCCGAGGAGTACCGCCACGGCGATCCGGCGCAGCCACCGCCCCGTCACCGGCGCGCCGTCCGGCTGCGCAGGAACTCCACGGTGTGCGCCCAGGTCTGCGGCGACAGCAGAGAGCCGTCCAGCCGCCCGGGGGCGACCGGAGTGGTGGGGTCGACGGGTCCGCGCTGCGCCGCCGGTACGGGTGCCGGTACCTCCAGCGCGCCCAGTTCGGCCTCGCCGAGCAGGGTCACCTGCCCGTCTGTG
>VAXX01000181.1 GCA_005885115.1 Actinomycetota bacterium
ACGTTAAGAGCCCTTGGCTATTGCCCGGCTCGCCATTCGGCGCTCCCTCGAACGGATATGTCGCCATCGTCCACTCGTGCGCTCGACGCCTGGCGCCAATTGCGCAAAGTGCTGAAGCCCTTACCGTGCTTGCGTTCCCGCACCGCTCAGCGGTTGAATGACGCGAAAGGGCTCCCTCGTACCATTGACCCGGCTTTTCCCGACCGTCGACAGTTACCCAATTGCCGAATGGCACCGGTCCGACGACCTCGCCGGTTAACTTCCCGTTAATGCCCTGGCCATACCGGGGAATTGGCCGAACGGGCCTGTCCACTTTGTTCGTCGCATAGCCGACTCGGCGGCAAATCCGGCCGACAAAGGGATGGCGGAGCGCGCTCGGATTCCGCAGTCTCGGCATGGCGCTTTTTGGGGGCCCGGACTGTGCGCCCCGTCCTGTCCATGCAACGAGTGGATGCGCCGCGTCCTGGCAGCGCAGCCATTCCGTACGGAACCGTGGAAGGCGGATCGGTGTACGCAACGAAGGTCGAGCCCACGACCGGCACCTCCGAAGTCTCGTACCACATCCCGCTCAGCGACCCCGCACTCCCGCCGCGACCCGACGAACCCTGGTGGTCGCACTGGCGCGGCCGCTACGTCGCCACCCTCTACCTGCTGGACCTCGTCGTCGGCCTGGGTTCCGCGGTCGCCGCCCTGAGCCTGCGGTTCGGCCCGGATCCGACCGAGCCGAACCACGCCTACATCTGGATCACCTTCGGGCTGCCGTTCGCCTGGATCGCGACCCTGTCGCTCAACCGCGCGTACGAGGCCCGGCACCTGCTGGTCGGCACCGACGAGTACGCCCGGGTGTTCCGCTCCGGGCTCGCCCTGACCGCGGCCCTGGCCCTGATCTCCTTCGCGGTCAACCTCCGGCTCGCCCGCGGGTACCTGCTGATCGCCATGCCCTTGATGACGCTGGCCGGGATCGCCGTCCGGTACGTCTTCCGGCAGCGGCTGCACCGGGCCTGGGCGCGCGGCCACCGCCTGCAGCGGGTGGTCCTGGTCGGTCCGCGCCAGGCCGTCATCGACGTGACCCGCCGGCTGCGCCGCGAGCGGCGCCACGGCCTCGGCGTCGTGGGGGCCTGCCTGCCCCACCCGACGGACAGGCTGACCGGGCTCCCGCCGGTGCTGGGGACGTTCCACGACGTCGGCCGGGCGGTGGCGGAGGTCGGCGCCGACGCGGTGATCGTCCTGTCCTGTCCGGAGATCGACGGGGTGGCCCTGCGCCGGATGGCGTGGCAGTTGGAGCGCGACGACATCGACCTGATCGTGGCGAGCACCCTGGTGGACGTGGCCGGCGACCGGACCACGATCCGGCCGGTGGACGGCCTGCCGCTGCTGCACGTCGAGCACCCCCGCCTGCGCGGCGGGCGGCGGCTGGTCAAGAACGTCTTCGACTGGGTGGTCGCGGCCGTGCTGCTCATCCTGCTGTCGCCGGTCCTGCTGGTCATCGCGGCACTGGTACGCCTGACACCCGGGCCGGCGATCTTCCGGCAGGAGCGGGTCGGCCGCGGCGGCAAACCGTTCCAGATCTACAAGTTCCGCACGATGTACGTCGACGCCGAGGCCCGCCTCGCCGAACTGCGCGACCTCAACGAGACCGACGGCGAGCTGTTCAAGATGCGCCAGGACCCCCGGGTCACCCCACACGGCCGCTGGCTACGGCGGCTGTCGCTGGACGAGCTGCCGCAGTTGGTCAACGTGCTCAAGGGGGACATGTCGCTGGTCGGGCCCCGGCCGCCGCTGGCCCGGGAGGTGGCCAACTACCCGTCGGACATGCGCCGGCGGCTGGTCGTCAAGCCGGGTCTGACCGGACTGTGGCAGGTGTCCGGGCGCTCGGACCTGTCGTGGGAGGAGTCCATCCGGCTGGACCTGTCGTACGTGGAGAACTGGTCCCTGGCCATGGACCTGGCCATCCTCACCCGTACCCTCACGGCGGTGGTACGCAGCTCCGGCGCGTACTGACCGACGCTCACCGAACGAGCGGGGAAGCGCCGGGGCTCAGATGCCCCGGCGCTTCCAGGTCCGCCACCACAGCCACTCCCGGCCCTTGTGCACGAGTGCGGACAGCACCAGCGGCTGCAGGTAGGGCATCGCGGCGGGACCGATCGACCGGCGTACCCGCAGCCCCCGGTACTCGGGCAGCGAGCGGTAGTCCGGCCAGCAGTCCCGGGCGAAGTCGACCAGCTCGTCGACGGGTACCCGGTCGGTGCGCCCGCGATCGTAGGCCCGGGCGGCCCGGCGCAGCGCCCGCCGGGCGATGGTCCGGTGGAACACCCGGTCCAGCTCGTCCCGGTCCGGCAGGATGTCCCCCCAGCGGGCGAGCACCGCCTCGTACGCGGCCCGGCCCTCCCGGAGGTTGTCAAGCTGGCCGCCAAAGTCCTGTACCGACATGTTCTGCCCGTGCAGCCGGTAGTACGCCTGGTCCACCCCGCGCACGTACCCGACGTCGGCGTGTACCGCCAGCCGCATCCACATCTCGATGTCGCCGGTGGCCGGCAGTCCCGGGTCGTACCCGCCGACCTTGCGCTGCAACGCGGTCCGGACGACCACCTCAGGCGAGGTGATGCAGCCGTGCGCCTCCCGGAAGCGCCGCGCCAGCCACCAGTGCCCCGGCCACACGGTGTGCCCGCGCAGCCGGGTACGGGCCGGCGGCGGCGGTCCGGGGTGCTGGAAGTGCACCGGATGGCCGTAGCAGAAGCCGACTTCGGGATGCGCGTCGAGCAGTCCCGCCGCCCGGGTCAGTGCGCCCGGAGTGAGCCGGTCGTCCGCCGACAGCAGCACGCTGTAGTCGCCGTCGGCCCATGGTCCGCGGCGGCCAGCGCCCGGGCCTGCTCCGCGGAGTCGTCCGGGGAGGCATCGTCGATGATGAGTACCCGCACGTCCACGCCCGGCTGGTGGTCCAGCACGCTGGCGACGCACTCGGCGAGGTAGTGCCCGTACCTGTAGCACGGGATGACCACACTGACCGAGCTCACGCGATCCCCCGCGCGAGTACTTCCACGACACGCTCCTGCTGCTCGGCACGGATCTGCGGGAACAGCGGGAGGGACAGGATCCGCTGGGCGGCCGCCTCGGCGTGCGGGAAGTCTCCCGGCCGGTATCCCAGGCCGGCGAAGGCCGGCGTCAGGTGTACCGGTACGGGGTAGTGGATGCCCGCGCCGATCCCGGCCCGGTTCAGCGTGGCGAGCACCTCGTCGCGCCGGGCCGGTACCTGGATCACGTACAGGTGCCAGACGGGCTCGTTGCCGGGCAGCACCGCCGGTCGTACCACGTCCAGCGAACCCAGCAGCGCGTCGTACCGGGCCGTGGCGGCCCGGCGGGCGGCGTTGCCGGCGGCCAGCCGGGCCAGCTTGGCCCGCAGGACCACCGCCTGCAGCCCGTCGAGCCGGCTGTTGCAGCCGATGACCTGGTGCTCGTACTTGGCGAGCCCGCCGTGGTTGGCCAGCATCCGTACCGTCGTGGCGACCTCGGGGTCGGTGCTCAGGACGGCACCGGCGTCCCCGTACGCGCCGAGGTTCTTGCCCGGGTAGAAGCTCGTCGCGGCGATGCCCCAGCTTCCGGCGCCCCGCCCGTGCCGGGTGGCGCCCTGGCACTGCGCGGCGTCCTCGACGACGGTGACCGGCGTCCCGGCGAGCGCTTCGGTCAGCCGCTCCACCGGGGCGAGCTGCCCGTACAGGTGCACCGGTACGACCGCCCGGGTGGCCGGGGTCACCGCGGCCAGGGCGGCGTCCACGTCGATCAGGTACGTCGCGGGGTCCATGTCCACCAGGACGACGCGGGCGCCCACCCGGGCGACCGCCTCGGCCGTCGCGATGAACGTGTTGGCCGGCAGGATCACCTCGTCGCCGGCGCGTACCCCGGCGGCCCGCAGCGCCAGCTCCAGCGCATCGGTGCCGTTGGCCACGCCGACGCAGTGCGCGACGCCGGAGAACGCGGCGAACTCCCGCTCGAAGGCGGCCACCTCGTCGCCGCCGATGAAGGCGGTGTTGGCCAGGATCCGTTTGAACCCCAGCTCGATCTCCTCGGCCACCTCGACGTGGGCTGCTTGCAGATCGACCAGGGGGATCATCGGGCCGCGCTCCTCAGGGGCAGGCCGGCGGCGCCGGCTGACAGGGTGGTGGCGCCGAGGCGGCGGGCCGGGTTGCCGGCCCACACCTCATGCGGGGGTACGTCGTGCAGGGTGACCGCGCCCATGCCGAGCAACGCTCCGGCGCCGACGGTGACCGACTCCCGGACGAGCGCTCCGGCGCCCAGGTACGCGCCCTGACCGATACGTACCCCGCCGCCCAGGCGTACCCCGGCGCCGACGGTCACGCAGTCCTCGACCACGTCGTCGTGGGTGAACACGGCGTGCGGCATCACGGCCACGTGCGCCCCGATCGACACGTCCGCGGTGAGTACGACCTGGGCCAGCAGGACCGTGCCCGGCCCGACCAGGCAGCCGAGTCCGACCTGTGCGGCCGGGTGCACGATGGTGGCGTACCGGTCGGCGGACAGGCCCAGCCGCTCCACCACCCGGGCGCGGGACAGGTGGTCCCGCGGGTTGCCGACGCACACCACGACCGACGCCCGGGACCATTCGTCCACAGTGGACAGTGGCCCGAGTACCCGGGCGGGCCCGTACCGCCGGCCGGCCTTCGCCGGGTCGTCGTCCAGGAAGCCGCGCAGGCGCCACGTCGGGGACACGTCGTTGAGCGCGACGACCGCGGCCGCGGTCTCCCGCGCGAACCCGCCCGCGCCCACGATGATCAGGTCGCGGGTCACCGGACCGCCAGCTTGTGCAGGGCCTCGGCCACCCGGTCCTGGTCGGCCTCGGTCAGCTCGTGGAACAGCGGCAGGATCAGCGAGTCCCGGGTCAGCCGCTCGGTCACCGGCAGGTCCCCGTGCGCGGTGCCGGCGTACGCCGGTTCGAGGTGGGCGGCCATGATGCCCCGCCGCGCGGAGATGCCCGCCTCGGCCAGCAGCGCCAGGACCTCGTTGCGCGGGCGGCCGTACCGCTCGTCCAGCAGTACCCAGAACGACTGGAAGTTCGCCGTACCGTAGGCCGGGTCGCGTACCGGGGTGAGCCCGTCGAGGTCGGCCAGCAGGGCCCGGTACCGGGCGGCGAGCTCGCGCCGCCGGGCCACCATCGCGTCCAGCCGGCCGAGCTGTACCAGCCCGATCGCCGCCTGTACGTCGGTCATCCGGTAGTTGAACCCGGTCTCCAGGTAGCTCTCCAGCACCGGCTGGGTACTGGCGTGCCGCGCCGCCGCCGATACGTTCATCCCGTGCTCGCGCAGCCGGCGCAGCCGTACGGCGAGGTCGGGGTCATCGACGGTGAGCGCGCCGCCCTCCCCGGTGGTGAGCACCTTGCGCGGATGGAACGACCACGCCGCGATCCGCGCGCCGGCCCCTACCGGGCGGCCGTGGGCGGTGCTGCCGGCGGCACACGCCGCGTCCTCCACCAGCGCGATCCCCCAGTCCTGGCAGGCCGCGCGCAGCGCCGCGACGTCGAAGGGCACGCCGCCCTGGTGCACCGCGATCACCGCCCGCGTGCGCGGGGTCCGGACCGCGTCCACCGTGGCCACCGTCAGGTTGCCGGTCGCCAGCTCCACATCGGCGAAGACCGGCGTCGCGCCGACGTACCGTGCGGCGTTCGCGGTGGCGATGAAGGACAGCGATGGTACGACCACCTCGTCGCCCGGTCCGACGCCGAGCACCACGAGAGCGAGGTGCAACGCGGTGGTACAGGAACTGACCGCGACCCCTTCGGCGGCGCCCACCCGGTGGGCGAACGCCTGCTCGAACTCGGCCACCCGGGGTCCCTGCGCGACCCAGCCCGAGCGGACCGCGTCCGCCGCCGCCCGGGCCTCCTCCTCGCCCAGGTACGGGCGCATCACCGGGATCACGGTGCGGTTCCGGCCGCGCGTTGAGCCTGCCACCAGTCGACCAGGTCGGCCAGCCCGGCGCGCAGCCCGTACGTGGCGCGGAAGCCCAGGACCTGTTCGGCCCGGCTGGTATCGGCGAGCCGCCGCACCACCCCGTTGACCGCGCGCACCGGCCCGAACTCGGGATCCGGCTTGGCTTCCATGATCTCGGCCAGCGTCCGGGCCAGCTCCAGCAGGCTGGTCTCCACGCCCGACGCGATGTTGAACACGTCGTCGGTCACGTCGGCCTCGGCGGCGAGCAGGTTCGCCCTCGCCACGTCGGCGACGTGGACGAAGTCCATCGTCTGCGCGCCGTCGCCGAGGATCAGCGCCGGCTCGCCGGCCACCAGCCGCTCCATCCAGCGGATGAGCACCTCGGTGTACAGGCCGTGGATGTCCATCCGGGGGCCGTACACGTTGAAGTACCGCAGGGCCACGTAGTCCAGC
>VAXX01000182.1 GCA_005885115.1 Actinomycetota bacterium
GGTACGGATGGCTCCGGCGCGGGTACCCCCGATGCCCTTGGCGTACGACAGCGCCAGCGCGAGCGCCTGCCCGGTCGCGTCCTGCTCGATCGCCACGAGCACCGGTACGCCCTTGCCGTCGACGAACTGGCGGCGCACCAGGTGCCCCGGCCCCTTCGGCGCGACCATGGCCACGTCCACGTCCGAGGGCGGCGTGATGAGCCCGTACCGGATGTTCAGCCCGTGCCCGAAGAACAGCGCCTTGCCGGCGGTCAGGTTGGGCTCGATGTCCTGCGCGTAGATCTTGCGCTGCGCGGTGTCCGGCGCGAGCAGCATGATGACGTCGGCCCACGCGCTGACCTCGGCCGGGGTACCCACACCCAGGCCCTGCTCCTGCGCCTTGGCCCGGCTCTTGGAGCCCTCCGGCAGGCCGACCCGCACGTCGACGCCGGAGTCGCGCAGGGACAGCGCGTGGGCGTGGCCCTGGCTGCCGTACCCGATGACGGCGACCTTCTTGCCGGCGACGATCGACAGGTCGGCATCGTCGTCGTAGTAGACCTCAGCGGCCAATGTCCTACTCCCGTTCTGAACAGCCGCTAGGCGGCAGTAGTGGTGGTGGTCCGGAGTACCGGGCCGGTGATCGAGCGCGAGCCCCGGCCGATGGCGACCAGGCCGGACTGCACCATTTCCTTGATTCCAAAGGGTTCGAGGTCGCGCAGCAGCGCATCCAGCTTGTCGGCGGTACCGGTGGCCTCGATCGTGAGGGTGTCCGCGGCCACGTCCACGACCCGGGCGCGGAACAGGTTGACCGTCTCCAGCACCTGCGACCGGACCGGCCGGTCCGCCCGTACCTTCACCAGCAGCAGCTCGCGCTGCACGCTGGTGCTCGCCTCAAGTTCGACGATCTTCAGTACGTTCACCAGCTTCAACGAGTCGATGTTGAAGCCCCGGCGGGAGAACAGTTGCGCCACCCGGGCCAGTACCCCCGGCTTGTTCTCGACCAGCACCGAGAGGGTGTGCGAACTCACAGCTCGTCCTCCTCGAAGGCGGGGCGCACGTCCCGGGCGAACAGGATCTCGTCGTTGCTCGTACCGGCGGCGACCATCGGCCACACCATGGCGTCCTTGCCGACCACGAAGTCCACCACGACGGGTACGTCGTTGATGGCCATCGCCGCCTCGATCGTCTTGTCGACGTCGTCGGCGTTCTCGCAGCGCAGGCCGATGCAGCCCAACGCCTCGGCCAGCTTCACGAAGTCCGGCACCCGGTGCTTGTGGGTACCGAGGTCGGTGTTGGAGTACCGCTCGTTGTAGAACAGCGTCTGCCACTGGCGCACCATGCCGAGGTTGCCGTTGTTGATGACGGCCACCTTGATCGGTATGCCCTCCAGCGCGCAGGTCGCCAGCTCCTGGTTGGTCATCTGGAAGCATCCATCGCCGTCGATCGCCCAGACGGTGGCGTCCGGCCGGCCGACCTTGGCGCCCATGGCCGCGGGAACGGCGTACCCCATGGTGCCCAGGCCGCCGGAGTTGAGCCAGGTGCCCGGGTTCTCGTACGAGATGAACTGCGAGGCCCACATCTGGTGCTGCCCGACCCCGGCGACAAAGAGCGTCGGAGGGCCATCTGGGACCTGAGACAACTCGCCGATCCGCTTGATGACGTACTGCGGCGCCAGCGTGCCGTCCGGCGGCTCCTCCCACCCCAGCGGGTACCGCTCCAGCAGCTCGGAAAGGGAGCGCCACCACTCGGTCAGGTCGCCCCGGTGGCCGGCCGAGTGCTCGGCGACGACCGCCGCGATCAGCTCCTCGATGACGAACTTCGCGTCCCCCACGATCGGTACGTCCGCGGCCCGGTTCTTGCCGATCTCGGCCGGGTCGATGTCGGCGTGGATGATCGCGGCGTTGGGCGCGAACGAGTCCAGCTTTCCGGTGACCCGGTCGTCGAACCGGGCGCCGAGCGTGATCAGCAGGTCGGACTTCTGCAGGGCGTACACCGCCGAGACGGTGCCGTGCATCCCCGGCATCCCGAGGTGCTGGGCGTGCGAGTCGGGGAACGCGCCACGGGCCATCAGCGTGGTCACCACCGGTATCCCGGTCAGCTCGGCGAGCTGGCGGAGCTGGGCCGAGGCGCCGGCCCGCAGCACGCCACCGCCGACGTACAGGACCGGACGCCGGGCGGTCACGATCAGCTTCGCCGCCTCCCGGATCTGCTTGCCGTGCGGGTGCATCGTCGGCCGGTACCCGGGCAGGTCCAGCGTCGGCGGCCAGGTGAACCGGGTCAGCGCCTGGAGGACATCCTTGGGTACGTCGACGAGCACCGGACCGGGCCGCCCGGTACCGGCGAGGTGGAACGCCTCGGCCAGCACCCGGGGCAGGTCCTCACCGGACTGGACGAGGTAGTTGTGCTTGGTGATCGGTACCGTGATCCCGGCGATGTCCGCCTCCTGGAACGCGTCGGTACCGATGGCGCTGCGGGACACCTGACCGGTGATCGCCACGATCCCGACGGAGTCCATGTACGCGTCGGCGATCGGGGTCACCAGGTTGGTCGCGCCCGGCCCGGACGTGGCCATGCACACGCCGACCTTGCCGGTCGCCTGTGCGTACCCGGTGGCTGCGTGCCCGGCCCCCTGCTCGTGCCGGACCAGGATGTGCCGTACGGAGGAGTCGAACAGCGGGTCGTACGCGGGCAGGATCGCCCCGCCCGGAATGCCGAACACGACCTCGACGCCGAGCGCCTCCAGCGAGCGGACCAGGGAAGCCGCCCCGGTCATCGGCTCGTCTACCACGACCCGGGTCCGGGTGGCGGCGGGCTCTACCCGGGCGGCGGTGCCGGGCGGTGCTGATCGGTGGGCCATGGTCTCCGGTGTCGGTCTACTCATCTGGAACGCCCTCGGGTCGGGTGCTGGTGGTCGGGTCGCCTGGGCACTAAAAAACCCCGCGTGCCGAACGCACGGGGGCTAGCGCACTCTCCGGAAGGGAAAGTGCGCTCAGGTAAGTACTCGGGCGAGCCGAACTGGCGACATAGGGCTAACTCTGACGCATCTCATGCGCTGAGTCAACCTGTCCCAAATCTTGGGCGGGTCGGGGCGCCGGGATGAGGAACGGCCGGGCCAGCAGGGCTTCCACGTGCTCGGCCGGCATCGGCGGGCCGAACAGGTCGCCCTGCGCGAGCCGGCAGCCGGCGGCCGCGACGGTCTCCCGCTGCGCCGCGGTACGCACCCCCTCCACCACCACCTCCAGCCCGAGCTGTGCACCGAGCGCGACCGCCACCGGTACCAGCGGAGCCGGTGCCCCGTCCGGCTCGGTGGGCGGCGCGGACACGAACCCCTTGTCAATCTTGATGAGATCCACCGGTATCCGGGGAAGCTGCCCGAGCGCGGAGTACCCGCCCCCGAAGCCGTCCAGCGCCACCCGTACCCCGTGCGCCCGCAGTTCGGCCAGGCGTCCCACCACCTCGGGCAGGTCCACCTCAACTCTGGCTGTGCTCGTCTCGCCATAACCCGGCTGCGACTGCGCCCAGCCGAAAACCGCCGACTCCGTCACC
This sequence comes from Actinomycetota bacterium, assembly GCA_005885115.1. GTDB lineage: Bacteria > Actinomycetota > Actinomycetes > Mycobacteriales > Micromonosporaceae > AC-43. The sequence goes on from VAXX01000182.1 coordinate 3,526, forward strand.
TCCAGCACCAGCCGTCCCGCCGGTACCCGGTGGGCCCGCAGCACCTCGACCAGCTGGGCCACGTACTCGGGCAGGTGCAGGTCGCGTACCGAGACGTTGACCGACAGCCACGGGTCGTGCCCGTCGGCCATCCAGCGGGAGAGCTGGTGGCACGCCTGGTGCAGCACCCAGCGGTCGACCCGCCCGATCAGCCCGAACTCCTCGGCCACCGGGACGAACTCGCTCGCTGGTACCGGCCCCAGCGCCGGATGGTGCCAGCGGACCAGCGCCTCCACGCCGACCGGGCGGCCGTCGGGCAGGGCCACCACCGGTTGGTACACCAGGGACAGCTCCTCGCGCTCGATGGCACCGCGCAGTTCCTGCTCCACGGTGGTACGCCGGCGCATCCACCGGTCGTACGCGGCGTCGTAGCGCTCGACCCGGTTCTTGCCCCGCTGCTTGGCGAAGCGCAACGCCAGGTCGGCGTTGTGCAGCAGACCCGGTACGTCGGTCAGGCTCCCGGCCCCGGCCAGCCCGATGCTGCCGGACAGGAGTACCGGCGAGGGCTCGACCCGGTACCCGTCGCTGAGCACCCCGAGCAGCCGCTGGGCCGCCCCGTACGCCTCCTCCGGCGCCGCCCACATGAGCACCGCGAACTCGTCCCCGCCCAGCCGGGCGGCCAGATCGCCGGGGCGCAGGTTGGCGCGCAGCCGCCGGCCGATCTCCACGAGCACGGCGTCCCCGACATCGTGCCCGCGTACGTCGTTGACGTTCTTGAACCCGTCCAGGTCGATCAGGAGCAGTACCGAGGGCGGGCCGCCCAGCGCGTCGGCGTACAGCGTGCGCATCAGCCGGCGCCGGTTACCCAGGCCGGTCAACGGGTCGGTGAACGCCATCTCCCTGAAGTACGCCTCCCGCTCGGCCAGCCGTCGGGCGTACCTGTGCGCCACCCCGGCCGCGACCAGTTGCCGCGCGGT
>VAXX01000183.1:0-2351 GCA_005885115.1 Actinomycetota bacterium
CGGTCAGGACGCCCGCCTGTTCGGCCAGCTCGACCAGCCGGGCGAGGTATCCCTTGTCGCGGGCCCGTTCGAGCCCGTCGAGCAGCACGAAGCGGGACTGCTCGCCGTTGAGCCAGGACAGGAACGCCAGCCCTGTCTTGTAGTGGTACGTGGGCGCGGCGAAGATGTGCCGGGCCAACGGTACGGTCGGCGCGAGGACGTCGAGAAACCCTTGCGTATCACCGGATTCGAGCCGGGCCAGCGCCTCGGCGGCCGGGCGCGCGATAGCGTCGAGGATGCCCAGCAGGGCGTCGCTGTGGTGCGCGCCGTCGCCGAGGATCAGTTCGGGATAGTGGAAGTCGTCGCCGGTGTAGAGGCGTACCCCGGGCGGCAGGGCGGCGCGCAGCGCGATCTCCCGCTGGGCGTCCAGCAGGGACACCTTGATGCCGTCGATCCGGTCGGCGTGCGCCCGGATCAGCTCCAGCACGGTCGACGCGGCGACATCGAGATCGGTCGAACCCCAGTAGCCGGTCAGCGCCGGGTCGAACATCGGTCCGAGCCAGTGCAGGATGACCGGCCCGGCGGCCTCGGCGAGCACGTCGCCGTACACCTGAAGGTAGTCCTCGGGGCCGCGCGCCGCGACCGCCAGCGCGCGGCTGGCCATGACCACGGCGGTGGCCCCGGTGTCCTCCACGAGCGCGAGCTGTTCGCGGTACGCGGCAAGGACCTCCGGCAGGCCGGGCCGGCTCGCGGGGTCGAGCTGGTCGGTGCCGGCCCCGGCGACCAGTCCGGCGCCGCGCTCGGTGCGGGCCGCGAAATCCTTGCCACAGCGGCGGATCAGCTCGGCGGCCAGCGGCCAGGACAGGCCCATGCCGCGCTGCGCGGTGTCCATCGCCTCGGCCACGCCCAGGCCCAGGTCCCAGATCCGGTGGCGCAGCGCGAGCGTCTCGTCCCAGTCCACCCCGGCGCCGTCGGGCGTGGCCACCACGTGCAGCGCGGCCAGCGCCCGGCGAGCGCTCACCGCTCATCCAGCGGTGGTACCGGCAGCCGGCACCCCGCCCGCGCGGACTCCAACGCCAGCAACGCCAGCTGTACCCCGCGGGCCCCGTCGAACAGGTCGTGCCGGAACGGCGTGCCCTGGTACGCGGCGGTCAGGAACAGCTCCCACTGCGCCTAGAACCCATTGTCGAACTCCGCGTTGTCGGGCACCGGCGCCCACTGGTCCCGGAACCGTTCGGGGTTGTCGACGTCCGGGTTCCACACCGGTCGCGGCGTCATCGCCCGGTCCTGCACCGTGCAGGTACGCAGCCCGGCGACCGCGCTGCCCAGCGTCCCGTCGACCTGTACCTCCAGCAGTTCCTCCCGGTTGACCCGGGTGGCCCAGGACGCGGTGACGGCGGCGACGATCCCGTCGCGCAGTCCCAGCACCGCGTACGCGGCGTCGTCGGCGGTCGCCTCGTACGCCTGGCCCTGCTCGTCCCACCGGGTCGGGATGTGCGTGGACACCTGGCAGTACACCGACTCGATCGGAGCGATCAGCGTGGTCAGCAGGTAGTCTCGAAGACCCAGTACCCGAAGTCGATCCGTACCGACAGGATCCGCCCGAAGAACCCGCCGTCGATCAGCCGGCGCAGTTTGAGCAGCCCGGGCAGGTACAGCTTGTCGGCGACCACGCCGTGTACGAGGCCGGCGTCCCGGGCGGCCCGGGCCACCCGCAGCGCGCCCTCCAGCGAGTCTGCCGTGGGCTTCTCGACGTAGACGTGCTTACCCGCGTCGATGGCCGCGAGGACCGCCGGTACCCGCTGCGCGGTCACCTGGGCATCGGAGTACACCGAGCAGTCCGGATCGGCCAGCGCCTCGTCCAGCGAGGTGGTCCAGCGCTCCAGGCCGTGCCGGTCGGCGATCGCCTTGAGCCGCTCCACGGACCGGCCGACCAGCACCGGCTCGGGCCACAGGACGGCACCGTCGGGCAGCTCCAGGCCGCCCTGGGCGCGGATCGCCAGCAGCGAACGGACCAGGTGCTGGCGGTACCCCATCCGGCCGGTCGCGCCGTTGACCACGACGCCGATCGTTTTCCGCGACATCCCGCTGCTCCCGACCGTTGGAAAGCGCTTTCCACCCTAGACTAGGTACGTGTCGGTGAAGCGGTCAAGAACTGACGGCGCCGTGACGTTGCAGGACGTCGCCGCCGCGGCCGGGGTGTCCCTCGCCACGGCGTCCCGTTCCCTGCACAACGGGACCCGGGTGCCCCGCCCCGAACTGCGCGACGAGGTCAGGCGGGTGGCCGCGGAACTCGGGTACACGTCGCACGGACCGGCCCAGGCGCTGGCCCGCGCCACCACGCCGACCGTCGGGCTGATCCTGCACGACAT
>VAXX01000183.1:2370-6030 GCA_005885115.1 Actinomycetota bacterium
TCCCGCCCTGGAGTTCGACTACCTCGCCCGGCTGCGCGCCCAGCGCGCCCGCGGCGTACTCCTGCTCGCCAGCGGGTTCAGCGACCAGCGGTACCAGGACGCGCTGCGCCAGGAGCTGGTCTCCTTCGCGGCCCTGGACGGCCGGATCGCCTGCGTGAGCGACCACGGCATCGAGGCCGACTCGGTGCTGCCGGAGCACCGCGCCGGGGCCCGGCTGGTCGCCGACCACCTGGTCGGCCTCGGGCACGAACGGATCGGCGTGATCACCGGCCCGGCCAACCTGCTCACCAGCCGGGAACGGCTCCAGGGCTTCCGGGAACGGCTGCGGGCGTTGGACCACCCGCTGCCGGCCAGCCAGGTCGCCCGCGCGGACTTCAGCCGGGACGGCGGCCGGCAGGCGGCGCTGGAGCTGCTGGAGCGGCACCCCGACCTGACGGCGGTGTTCGCGCTCAACGACATGATGGCCGTCGGGGCGCTCACCGCGCTGCGCGAGGACCTGGGCCGGTCCGTACCCCGGGAGGTCTCCCTGGTCGGCTACGACGACATCCCGTTGACCCGCGACACGTACCCGGCGCTGACGACCGTACACCTGCCGCTGGAGGAGATCGGCGAGCACGGGATGCGGCTGCTGCTGCACGAACTCGACGGTCCGGTACGGGTACCGGCCCGGCTGGTCGAGCGCGGCTCCTCCGGTCCCCCGCCGGCGCTGCGGGCCGGTCGCCGGCCGACGAGGCACTGACACCCGCCCGTACCCCGCGTAGGAACCGGCGCCAGCGGGTACCGGGGGGCATGGCCACCCCCGGTCGAGTCGCCGTACTCGCGCACCGCAAGAAGTCCCTCGGCGGAGGGCTGGACGAACTGCGCGCCCTGCTGCACGCCGAGGGTGTCACCGATCCGTTGTGGTACGAGGTCGGCAAGAGCCGCAAGGCGCCCAAGCGCGCCCGCCAGGCCCGGAAACGGGGTGCCGACCTGGTGTTCGTCTGGGGCGGCGACGGGATGGTCCAGCGCTGCGTCGACGCCCTCGCCGGGTCGGGCGCGGCGGTCGCGATCCTCCCCGCGGGTACGGCCAACCTGTTCGCCACCAACCTGGGCATCCCCAAGGACCTGGCCGAGGCGGTGCGCATCGGGTTCCACGGCGGGCGGCGCCGGCTGGACCTCGGCAAGGCGAACGGCGAGCACTTCGCCGTCATGGCCGGAGCCGGCTTCGACGGCGCGATGATCCGGGACGCGGACGGGGCACTGAAGCGCCGGGTCGGCAAGCTGGCGTACGTGTGGACCGGGCTCACCCACGTCCGGGACGGCGCCGCCCGGGTCCGGGTACGCATCGACGGTACGAAATGGTTCGACGGGCCCGCCAGTGCGGTGCTCCTGGGCAACGTCGGGAAGATCGCCGGTGGCGTCCGGGCCTTCGACGGCGCCCGACCCGACGACGGCGTGATCGATGTCGGGGTGGCGACCGCGCAGGGCGCCTGGCAGTGGGCCCGGACGCTGGGCCGGATGGTGGTGGACCGCTCGGAACGGTCCCCGTTCGTCCAGGTGACCCGGGCGCGGAAGGTGGACGTGAAGCTGGGCGCGCCGATGACGTACGAGCTGGACGGTGGCGCCCGGGGACGGACCAACCGGCTCAAGGCCAGCGTCGTCCCGGGCGCGATCACCGTCTGCCTGCCCAGCTCGCCGGAGTAGCCTGGAGGCGCGCCCCGGGAGGTCACCCGATGAACCTGATGAGCCCGCCGAGCTGCCGGTCCGGACTGGTGCTGCGGCGTGGGCGGCTCCGGGTCACGTACCGCAGCCGGGTCCGGTCCCTGGTCGTCCTGCTGGTCGTCCTCGCGGCGGTGTCGGCCGGGGCCGCGCTCACCGGTCTCCTGCTCGCCGCGACGGTGCCCGCCGCCCTGCTCGTGGCCGGCTGGTCGGTCGTGACCCTACGCGCGCTGCGTGGCATCCCGGTCCCCCGCCCGGGTCTCGGCCCGCCGCCGCCGGACAGCGGCGTCCGCGAACCCCGCCGGCCGCTGCCGTTCTCCCCCGCCGGTGCCGCCGCCCGGCCGTTCCCCGGCGCCGGCGACCTCTCCTACTGAACGCGGCTACCGTCGGCCGGGGACCGCATCCGCAGGTACAGGATGGCCAGGGCGGCCAGGAGTCCCCCGAATCCGGCGGCGAAGACCCAGGTGAGCGGGTTGCCGGCGGCGAACTCGCGATGCGCCCGCACGCCGGCCAGCAGCATGAGCGCGACCATCACCCCGGCCACCTCCACCATCACCCGGGCGGTGCTCCAGCGGCGGTCGGCCAGCACGCCCAGACCGGCGACGCCCAGGCAGAAGATCGCCCCCAGCACCCGCGCCGTCAACGGGGTCAGCGCCCACGGCCAGACCCCGATCGCCCCGGCGGGGACGACGAACAGGAACAGTCCGGTCAGCCCGGCCAGCGCGCCGAAGGCGGCCACAAGCCGGGCCACCGGCAGCGGTACGAGCGGCTCCGTGCCCTCCGCCGCACTGTCCTCGCGGCGGTTGGTCCACCACACCCAGAAGATCAGGAACGGCGTGGTGAAGTACAGCCCGGCCCACAGCCAGAACGCGACCCGCGCGTGCTGGAACCGGTCCCAGTGCACGATCGTGGCCACGCCCATCAGGCTGGCGAATACGCCGACCGGGACGAACCCGCCCTTGACCGGGTGCCAGCGCCGGGCCAACGCCACCCGGACGAAGAAGTACGCGCCGCCCAGGTACGCCGAGCCGAGCACCATCGCCGTCATCGTCGGCCGGATCGGCCAGGCGAACAGCCGGCCGGCCGCGCCCGGCCAGGGATACAGGACGGCGAAGGCCACCAGGAGGAACGGTACGATCGCGAGCGCCACCGCCCGGGTCCGTTGCAGCACACGATCCATCCGCACACCTTAGACGCCGCGGGTACCGTGGGCCCGTGGACGCCGCCGCGTGGGACAGCCGGTACGCCGGCTCGGAGCTGATCTGGTCGGCCGAGCCGAACCGGTTCGTGGCCGCCGAACTCGGTGCCCTGCCGCCGGGCCGGGCGCTGGACCTCGCCTCCGGCGAGGGCCGCAACGCGCTCTGGCTGGCCGCGCACGGCTGGCGGGTGACGGCCGTGGACTTCTCCGCGGTCGCGGTCGGCAAGGGCCGGGACCGGGCCGGGCAGGACGGGCTCGACATCGAGTGGGTGGTCGCCGACGTCGTGCGGGACTACCGGCCGCCGGCGGGCGCCTTCGACGCGGCGCTGATCGCCTACCTGCACCTGCCGCCGGCCGACAGCGAGGCCGTGCTGCGCGGCGCGGCCCGGGCGGTCGCGCCGGGCGGCGTCCTGCTGGTGGTGGGGCACGACATCACGAACATCAGCGATGGTACGGGTGGCCCGCAGGACCCCACCCGGCTCTACTCCCCCGAGACGATCACCGGGTACCTGGCCGGGTGGGACGTCGAGCGCGCCGAGCGCGCCCACCGGCCGGTACCCGGTGCCCGAGACGCGATCGACACGGTGGTACGCGCCCGCAAGCCGCTCGTCCAGCCGGAGTGATCCTTCCCGCCTGGTAGGAGAAGGCATGGTGTGCCCCTATCCGACATCACCATGCTTGATTGCGGTGTTACGCCGCTTTCCAGTGCGGGCCGAGGAGCCGAAGGGGGACGCCATGGGTATGTCGTTGAGTCGACGTCGAGT
>VAXX01000184.1 GCA_005885115.1 Actinomycetota bacterium
GTGCCTTCAGGCCTCGACCACGATTCGGTCGATGTCGGCCACGTCCTGCGTCTTGCTGGAGATCTTGATGGTATTGCTGCCCGCCTTCAACTTCAGCCGGACGGTCAGGTGCCCGAGGGTGTGCCAGTTCGGGGTGTCCGGGAACTGGAAGATGCCCTGGGACACCCCGTTGACGACGAGGTCACCGGGCCGGCAGCCCTGCGACGGCGGGTTGGGCTCGCCACCGCACTTGGTGTCGCCGTTGGGATCCCCGGCGATGTACCACCACGTCACGTTGTACGTACCGTCCGCCGGGGCCATGACCCCGTTGAACTGCAAGGCATCCGGCTTGCCGTGCCCGAGGATCCCGCCGACCTCCCCGCCACCGGAGCAGATCGCGCAGGCGCGCCGCTTGGCTCCGCCGAACAGCGTGTTGCCCGGCGCCTCCGCCTCGTACGTGGTGCCGCCGCCGGTACCGACGGTCAGCGTCACGCTCGACGTGTGGGTGGCGAACGAGTCCTTGCCGGTCACCGTGATGGTGACGGTGCCGCTGTCGGTGGACTTCGTGGTCACCTTGAGCACGGCACCGGCGCCCGGGGTGACCGAGGCCGGGGTGAGCGTCGCACTGCTCACGCTCGCGGACAGCGCGACGGTGTCCGGCTTACCGGAGACGACCCCCGTCTTGACCGAGTACGTCGCCGTCTGTCCCGGGGTCACCGACTGGCTGGCCGGGCTGACCGACAGGGAGAAGTCGTTGGGGGCCGTGGTCGTCGGGACGACCGCGATGGTGTACTGCCGGACCTTCAACGTCTTCGCCGAGCCCTGCGGACCCAGTGCGACCATACCGGCGGCGAAGTGCTTACGCAGCAACCGGTACGTCACGCCGCCGCTGGCCTTCTCGGTGCTCGCGGCATCGGTCCAGGTGCCGTCCAGCCAGGCCGGCCGGACCGCCCGGGTGTCCAGGCCCACGTACACGTCGGCCGCGCGACCGAGTTGGAAGGTCGCCAACGGGTCGACCTTCGCCGTCTTCGACTTGTCGGCGTCCCGGATCCACGCGGCTTTGACCAGTGCGGCGGGTACGGCCGTGTAGGTGGCGGTGGCGTCGCCGTACACCCGCTTGCCCTTGGCAAGCCCGGCCTGGATCGACCAGTGGGTGGCGTTCGCCTTGTCCTTCACCGACAGCTTGCTGACCAGTGGAGGCGGCGCGCTGGTGACCGCCAGCGCGGTCGTGGCGATCCCGCCGGACGCGAGCAGCAGCGCGCCCGCGGCGATCGGAATCAACAGGCGTCGGGGTTTCATCGGCACCATCCCTTTCCGGGCCAGACCGGGGACGGCGATCTGCAAACCTTTGCATGGACGAGGTGGACATACGCTAGGAGGCCCCGGGCGGAAAGGTCAAGACCCTCTCATAAGCGCTTGTCAATGCTTCGATGTGTGCCGCCGAGCGGAAAGTCAGTCGAGGAGCGCGATCTCGTCGCCGACCCGGATCTCGCCGGTGCCGTCCGGGATCAGGTTGATGCCGAACAGCAGCTTCTGGTCCACCGTGCGGTGGCGGGCGAGGGTACGGGACGGCTCCCGACCGCGTACCCCGGTCTCCTGATCGGTCGTCGGCACCACGCACCGGCCGCACGCCTTCGGCATCCGGAAACCCACCCCGCCGATCCGCAGCCGCCGGCCGACCCAGCCGTCTTCGGCCCAGGCTCGTGCGCCGGCGACCACGACGTTGGGCCGGAACCGGGTCATCGGCAGCGGTCCCTCATCGCTGCCGCTCTCGGCGATCCAGTCGTTGAGGACGTCCAGCGACGCGGAGTTGGTCAGCAGCAACGGGTATCCGTCGGCGAAGCTGACCCGGTCGGCGGCCGTACCGTAGTCGGGGTCGACCGGGCGGCGGGTCGGGTCGTCCAGATACACCAGGCGTACCTTGCGATCCAGCGCCTCGGACAGCCACCGGTCGGCCACCTCGCCGACGAGGCTCGCGAGTACCCGGGTCCGCCAGACCTCCACCTCGATCAGCTCCCCCGGCGCCGGTGCCACGTCGAGATCCGACCGCCCGACGGTCCGTACCACCAGCCGTCCGTCCACGTAGGACGGTCGGAGCTGGGTCAGCCGGGGCTCCTGCCGCTGGGTCAGCATCCGGCCGTCGCCGTCGATCAGCAGGTACCGCCGGTCCCCGGCCAGCCCCCACGGCTGCACCCGCGCCGCGTCCCGGTCGATCCGGTGCAGGCCCTTCACGGGGTACGTGTGGATCGAGGCGAGCCGCATGTGACCAGGCTACCGGTTGCGTCGTGCATAGAAACTTACATATTGTGGTGTCGTGCATGAACAGATGCTGGCGTTGTTCGACGGGGTCCGCCTGACCCCGTCCCAGCGCCGCATCGCCCAGTGCCTGCTCGAACGGGGCGCCCGGGCGGCGTACCTGTCCAGCGGTGAGGTCGCCGAACTGGCCCGGGTGAGCCAGCCGTCGGTGACCCGCTTCGCGATGGCGCTCGGGTACCCGGGATATCCGGGGCTGCGCAAGGCGATCCGTGACCTGGGCGAGCCGGATCCCGCGCATCCGGTGGACAACGAGCTGCAGGACGCGGTACGCGGCGAGGTCGCCACGCTGGCCCGGCTGGCCGACCGGCTCGCCGACGGCACCGGTGAGCGGAGTGCGGTGGCCGACGCCGCCAAGCTGCTCTCGGGCAGCCGGCCGTTGCCGGTACTGGGATTGCGGGCCGCCGCGCCGGTGGCCGGATACTTCGGCTACTTCGCGGCGAAGATACATCCCGATGTCCGGGTCCTCGACCAGGGCGGGACGCTGCTGACCGATCGGCTGGAACAGGCCCGTGCCGCCGGCGCGACCGCGATGCTTGCAGTTGTGTTGCCCCGTTATCCGAGAGAGGCGCTGGACGCGCTGCGGGATGCCCGTACCGCTGGGCTTTCCGTGGTGGTCCTGACCGACTCGCCGGTCAGCCCGGCCGCGGAGTTCGCCGACGCGGTGCTCACCGCAGCGGTCGGCTCCCGGCTGGTCTTCGACCTGCAGGCCGGCCCGATGGCCCTGGCCATGGTGCTGCTGCAGGCGATCTGCGACATCGAGCCGGCGCAGTCGTTGGCCCGGTTGGAAGAGTTCGAGGCGAGCGCCGCGCGGCGCGGCGTGTTCGTGGCCTAGGGGGTCCGCTGTGGAGACCATTCGAGCACCCAGGGGTACGGCGTTGTCCGCGCGCGGGTGGCCGCAGGAGGCCGCGCTGCGGATGCTGTGCAACAACCTGGATCCGGCCGTCGCGGAGCGCCCCGACGACCTGGTCGTCTACGGGGGCACCGGCAAGGCGGCGCGCGACTGGCCGTCGTTCCATGCACTGGTACGCACACTGTCCACGTTGGACGATGACGAGACGATGCTCGTCCAGTCGGGCCGGCCGGTCGGCGTGTTCCGGACCCACGAGTGGGCCCCGCGGGTACTGATCGCCAACTCCAACCTCGTCCCCGACTGGGCCACCTGGCCGGAGTTCCGCCGGTTGGAGCAGTTGGGCCTGACCATGTACGGGCAGATGACCGCCGGCTCCTGGATCTACATCGGCACCCAGGGGATCCTCCAGGGCACGTACGAGACGTTCGCGGCCGTTGCCGCCAAACGGTTCGGCGGTACGTTGGCCGGGACGCTGACGCTGACCGCCGGCTGGCGCCGGGTGGACACCCGATACCTCGACGTCGTGGCCGCCACGCTGGACGACGGGGTCGAGCTGGCCCTGGAGGCCGTCGCCGAGCGCCGCGCCCTTTCCGTTGGTGTGGTGGGCAACGCGGCCACCGTCGTCCCCGAACTGCTCCGGCGCGGGGTACCCGTGGACGTCGTCACCGACCAGACCTCGGCGCACGATCCGCTGTCGTACGTGCCGATCGGGTTCACCGTCGAGGACGCCGCCGGGTTCGCCCGGGAGAAGCCCGAGGAGTACGCCGAACGATCCCGCGCCTCGATGGCCGTACACGTCGAGGCGATGGTCGGCTTCCTGGACGCCGGTGCCGAGGTCTTCGACTACGGCAACTCGATCCGGGGCGAGGCCCAGTTGGGCGGGTACGGGCGGGCGTTCGCGTTCCCCGGCTTCGTCCCCGCGTACATCCGGCCGCTGTTCTGCGAAGGCAAGGGACCCTTCCGGTGGGCGGCCCTGTCCGGGGAGCCCGCCGACATCGCGGCCACCGACCGGGCGATCCTGGAACTGTTCCCGGACAACGAACCGCTGGCCCGGTGGATCCGGATGGCCGGGGAAAGGGTGGCCTTCCAGGGACTTCCGGCGCGGATCTGCTGGCTCGGGTACGGCGAACGGGACCGTGCCGGGCTGCGCTTCAACGAGCTGGTCGCCGCGGGTCAGGTCGTCGCCCCGATCGTCATCGGCCGGGACCACCTCGACTGTGGGTCGGTCGCCTCGCCGTACCGGGAAACCGAGGCGATGGCCGACGGCTCCGACGCGATCGCCGACTGGCCGCTGCTGAACGCCTTGGTCAACACGGCATCCGGCGCCTCGTGGGTGTCCATCCACCACGGCGGCGGGGTCGGCATCGGCCGGTCCATCCACGCCGGACAGGTCAGCGTCGCCGACGGTACGCCGCTGGCCGCCCAGAAACTCGAACGGGTCCTCACCAACGACCCGGGCATGGGCGTGCTCCGCCACGTCGACGCCGGCTACGACATCGCCGACCGGGTGGCCCGCGACGCCGGGGTACGGATCCCCATGCGGGAGGCGTTGTGATGGCGCCGGACCGGTTCGGGGCGCTGTGGCGCTCGCTGGAACCGATCGGGCGCGGCACCGACGGGTACCACCGGTTCTCGTGGACGTACCCGGACCTCACCTGCCGCGAGTGGTTCGCCGAGGAGGCGGCCGACCGTGGGATGAGCGTGGAGACCGACGGCAACGGCAACCTGTGGGCGTGGCTCGGCGACCCGGCTCTCGGCGATGCCGTCGTCACGGGCTCCCACTTCGACTCCGTACCGGGCGGCGGCGGGTACGACGGGGCCCTGGGCATCGTCTCGGCGTTCCTGGCCCTGGACGTGCTCGCCGACCACGGCGCGCGACCCCGGCGCCCGATCGGGGTCGTCGCGTTCGCCGAGGAGGAGGGCGCCCGGTTCGGCGTCGCCTGCCTGGGTTCCCGGTTGCTGACCGGTGCGCTGGATCCGGTACGCGCGGCGGCGCTGACCGACCGGGACGGGGTGAACCTGCCCGAGGCGATGAAGTCCGGCGGGGTCGAGCCGTCGCTGCTCGGCCCGGATCCGCAACGCCTGCACCGGATCGGTACCTTCGTCGAGCTGCACATCGAGCAGGGCCGGGCCCTGTCGGTACCGGTCGGGGTGGCCAGTGCGATCTGGCC
>VAXX01000185.1 GCA_005885115.1 Actinomycetota bacterium
GGTTCAGCAGCGTGAACACGCCGTTGTCGCCCTGCTGGGCCAGGCCGATGCACTTCTGCACGTTGCCGAAGGACACGCCCGGGCTCGGCAGCGTGGCGCCCATCCGGTAGATCGCGATCATCGCCAGCGTGAAGATTATCTTCTTGCGCAGGTCAGGCGTCTTGAACGCACTGATGAAGGCGGAGAGCACTTTCTTCCTCCTGCGCTAACGCGGCCGCCACGCGCGGCGACTTCGGGGTGGACCGAAACCGGTGTTACCTAACTGCGAACGGACTCTAACAGTCCGTCCCGGGCTGCGGTGCGGCCCGGGACACATATAGTCCAAAGCTGATGCTGATCGTGGCGCCTGGCGGCCGCTTCCCGCAAGCTGCCAGGCGCCACGTGTCATTTTCGAGCTCAGATCTCGGTAATGGTACCGCCCGCCGCGGCGATCTTCTCCTTCGCCGAGGTACTGAACGCGTGCGCCGACACCTGCAGGGCCACGCCGTTGAGCTCGCCGGTACCCAGTACCTTGACCGGCTGGCCCTTGCGGACCGCGCCCGATTCGACCAGCTCGACCGGGCCGACCGCCCCGCCGTTCGGGAACAGCTCCGCCAGCCGCTCCAGGTTGACCACCTGGTACGTGACCTTGAAGCGGTTCTTGAAGCCCTTGAGCTTGGGCAGCCGCATGTGGATGGGCATCTGCCCACCCTCGAACGCCGCCGAGATGTTCTTCCGCGCCTTGGAACCCTTGGTACCGCGGCCCGCGGTCTTGCCCTTGGAGCCCTCGCCGCGACCCACCCGGGTCTTGTCGGTCTTGGACCCCGGCGCCGGGCGCAGGTGGTGGACCTTGATCGTCATTACTCGACCTCCTCGACCTTCACGAGGTGGTTCACCGTGAAGATCATGCCCCGGATCTCGGGGCGGTCCTCCTTCACCACCACGTCATTGATCCGCTTCAGGCCGAGCGTCCGCAGCGTCTCCCGCTGGTTGCGCTTGGACCCGATGTGGGACCGGACCTGGGTCACCTTGAGCCGTGCCATCGCGCTCACACCCCCACACCCGCGCGCGCCGCCAGCATGGCCGCCGGCGCGACGTCCTCGACCGGCAGGCCACGGCGCTTGGCGACGGCCTCCGGCGACTCCAGCTTCCGGAGCGCGGCCACCGCGGCGTGCACGATATTGATCGGGTTGGACGAGCCGAGGCTCTTGGAGAGCACGTCGTGGATACCGGCGCACTCCAGTACGGCGCGCACCGGGCCACCGGCGATGACGCCCGTACCGGCGCTGGCCGGCTTGAGCATCACGACCCCACCCGCGTCCTCGCCCTGTACCGGGTGCGGGATCGACGCCGCGATCCGGGGGACCTTGAAGAAGTGCTTCTTGGCCTCCTCGACACCCTTGGCGATGGCGGCCGGCACCTCCTTGGCCTTCCCGTACCCGACGCCGACGGTGCCCTCGCCGTCGCCCACCACGACCAGCGCGGTGAAGCTGAACCGGCGACCACCCTTGACGACCTTGGCGACCCGGTTGATCGTCACGACCCGCTCAAGATGCGGGGTCTTCTCGACCGGCGCGTTTCCCCGGCCGCCTTCGCGACGGTTGTCCCGGCGGTTGCCGCCGCCGCCTTCGGAGCTTCCGGACCCGCCGCCCCTACGCTGCTGTCCTGGCATGAGGTGCGTTCCTTCCTAGAACTCGAGTCCGGCTTCGCGGGCGGCGTCCGCGAGGGCGGCGATCCGCCCGGCGTACTTGTTGCCACCGCGGTCGAAGACGACCTTGCTGATGCCCGCCTCCCGGGCGCGGCCGGCCAGGAGCTCGCCGACCCTGCGGGCCTGCTCGCTCTTGGCCCCCTCGGCACCCCGGATGGTGCTGTCCAGGCTGGACGCCGAGGCGAGGGTACGCCCCTGGGTGTCGTCGACGATCTGCGCCACGATGTGCCGCAGTGACCGGGTGACGACCAGGCGCGGCCGGGTCGGGGTACCGAAGACGTTCTTGCGGACCCGGAAGTGCCGGCGCGCCTTGCCGACCCGGCGCACGAGAGCCGGCCCGCCGCCGCTGCGCCGCTTAAGCAAAAGGGCAGTCACTGCTCTGCCTGCCTTCCTTCGTTCGCCAAGCTCACTTCTTACCGGCCTTTCCAGCCTTGCGGCGAATCACTTCGCCCTGGTACTTCACGCCCTTGCCCTTGTACGGCTCCGGCGGCCGGATCTTCCGGATGTTCGCGGCGACCTCGCCCACCTGCTGCTTGTCGATGCCCTCGACGCTGAACAGGGTGGGCCGCTCGACATTGAACTTGATGCCGGGCGGCGGGGTCACCAGGACCGGGTGCGAGAACCCGAGCGCGAACTCCAGGTCGCTGCCCTTGGCGGTGACCCGGTAGCCGGTACCGTTGATCTCCAGGGTCTTCTTGTAGCCCTCCGTCACCCCGACGATCATGTTGGCGCCCAGGGTACGGGAGAGCCCCTGCAGCTCCTTGGCCCGCCGCTCGTCGTTGGGGCGTACCACCGCCACGGTGCCGTCCTCGGCCCGCTCGGCCCGGATGGGCTCGGCCAGCGTGTGCGACAGCTCGCCCTTGGGACCCTTCACCCGGACGGTCTGGCCGTCGATGGTGAGGTCCACACCCGCGGGTACGGGGATCGGCTTACGTCCGATGCGCGACATTGTCTCCAGCCTCCCGTTACCAGACGTAGGCGAGGACTTCCCCGCCCACCCCTCGCTTGCGGGCCTGCCGGTCGGTCAGCAGCCCCTGCGACGTCGAGATGATCGCGACGCCCAGGCCACCGAGTACCCGCGGCAGGTCCGGTGCCTTCGCGTACACCCGCAGACCCGGCTTGGACACCCGGCGGATGCCGGCGAGGCTGCGCTCGCGGCTGTTGCCGTACTTGAGGTCGACGATGAGGCTCTTGCCCACCTCGCCCTCCTCGGGCTCCTGCACCGCCCAGGCGGCGATGTACCCCTCGGCCTTGAGGACCTCGGCGATGTTCGCCTTGATCTTCGAGTAGGGCATCGTCACGCGGTCGTGGTACGCCTGGTTGGCGTTGCGCAGACGGGTCAGCATGTCTGCGATCGGATCGGTCATGGTCATTGGTCAGTCAAACCCTTCTCGCCGCGGTTCCCGCCTCCGGGCCTCCGGCGAAGATTCCTAATTACCACGACGCCTTGGAGACGCCGGGAAGTTCGCCGCGGTGCGCCATCTCCCGGATGCACACGCGGCACAGCCCGAACTTGCGGTACACCGCCTTCGGCCGGCCACACCGCTGGCAGCGGGTGTACGCGCGGACCGCGAACTTCGGCTTCCTCGCCGCCTTGAGGATCAGCGCCTTCTTCGCCATCTCAGCTCTCCTTGAAGGGGAAGCCCAGCAGCTTCAGCAGCGCCCGGCCCTCGTCGTCGGTGTCGGCGGTGGTCACCACGGTGACGTCCATGCCACGGGTACGGTCGATGCGGTCCTGGTCGATCTCGTGGAACACCGACTGCTCGGTCAGGCCGAACGTGTAGTTGCCGTTGCCGTCGAGCTTGCGCCCGTCCAGGCCACGGAAGTCGCGGATACGGGGCAGCGCGATCGACAGCAGCCGGTCGAGGAACTCCCACATCCGGTCGCCGCGCAGGGTCACCTTCGCGCCGATCGGCATCCCCTCGCGCAGCTTGAACTGCGCGATGGACTTGGTCCGTCGATCAGCTTCGCGTCCCGGGCCGCCTCGCCGACGCCCATGTTCACGACAATCTTCACCAGGCCCGGTACCTGCATCGGGTTGCCGTACTTGAACTGCTCGCGCAGCGCCGGCACGATCTCGGTGCGGTACCGCTCCTTGAGGCGCGGGGTCGTCTTCGTCGGTGCGGTCATCACAGGTCCTTACCGGAACGGCGCGCGACGCGGACCTTCTGGCCGTTGTCGTCGAAGCGGTAGCCGACGCGGGTCGCCCGGCCGTCGGTGTCGACGACCATCACGTTGGAGACGCTGATCGGCGCCTCCTGCGTGACGATGCCACCGGTCTTCGCGCCACGCTGGGTGGTGCGGATGCGGGTGTGCTTCTTGACCCGGTTCACGCCCTCGACGAGGACCTTGTCCAGGCGGGGGTAGGCCGCGATGACCTTCCCCTTGGCGCCCCGGTCCTTACCGGCGATGACGACCACCGTGTCGCCCTTCTTGACCTTCATGGTCACAACACCTCCGGGGCGAGCGAGATGATCTTCATGAAGCGCTTGTCCCGCAGCTCCCGGCCGACCGGGCCGAAGATACGGGTACCGCGGGGGTCGCCGCCGTCCTTGATGATGACCGCCGCGTTCTCGTCGAACCGGATGTACGAGCCGTCCGGGCGCCGCTTCTCCTTGGCGGTACGGACGACGACCGCCTTGACGACGTCGCCCTTCTTCACGCCCGCACCCGGAATGGCGTCCTTGACCGTCGCCACGATGACATCGCCGATGCCCGCGTACCGACGGCCGGAGCCGCCGAGTACCCGGATGCACAGGATCTCCCGGGCTCCGGTGTTGTCGGCGACGCGCAACCGCGTCTCCTGCTGGATCACGTCAATCTCCTATGTCTGCCAGTTCTCCGGCGCGGTGCCGGAGCTTGGCGGAACTACTTGGCCCGTTCCAGGATCTCCACGACCCGCCACCGCTTGGTGGCGGACAGCGGACGGGTCTCCATCAGAAGCACCCGGTCGCCGATACCGCACTGGTTCTGCTCGTCGTGCGCCTTCAGCTTGGACGACCACGGTCTTGTCCATCTTGTCGCTGACCACGTAGCCCTCGCGGACCTTACGCCGGTTGCGCTCGACAGTCTCGCTCATGCCTCAACTACCTCTTCCGGAGCGGCCGACAGGCCCAGCTCGCGCTCACGCATGATGGTGTAGATCCGGGCGATGTCCTTGCGGACCACCTGCAGTCGCCGGTTGTTGTCCAGCTGCCCGGTCGCGCCCTGTACCCGTAGGTTGAACAGCTCGGCCTTCGACTCGCGCAGCCGCTGTACCAGGTCCTCGTCGGCCAGCTCACGCAGCTCCGTGGCCTTGATGCCCGCGGCCATCAGACCTCAGCCCCTTCGCGCTTGACGATGCGGCACTTCATCGGCAGCTTGTGGATGGCACGGCGCATCGCCTCGCGGGCGATGGCCTCGTTCGGGAAGGACATCTCGAACAGGATCCGCCCCGGCTTGATGTTGGCCACCCACCACTCGGGCGAGCCCTTGCCGGAACCCATCCGGGTCTCGGCCGGCTTCTTGGTGATCGCCTGGTCCGGGAAGACCGTGATCCAGACCTTGCCACCACGACGGATGTGCCGGGTCATGGCGATACGGGCCGACTCGATCTGCCGGTTCGTCACGTACGCCGGCTCCAGCGCCTGGATGCCGAACTCGCCGAACGCCACCCGGGTACCGCCCTTCGCCGAACCGTGCCGGTCCGGGTGGTGCGGCTTGCGGAAGCCCTTCGGGGGCTTGCGCGGCATCAGCATTGGTCAGCCCTCCTGCTGCACGGCCACCGGGGCCTCGGTTGTACCCACACCCGCCGGCTCCGCCGCCGCCCGGCCGGCCTCGGTGCCACCGGCCGTCGTACCCGACGAGCCGGAGCGCAGGCGGCGGGGCCGGACCGGTGTCCGCGGGGGTCTCCCGACCCGGTACGGCGTCACCCTTGTAGATCCAGACCTTCACGCCGATCCGGCCGAAGTTGGTACGGGCCTCGAAGAAGCCGTACTCGATGTTGGCCCGCAGCGTGTGCAGCGGTACCCGACCCTCGCGGTAGAACTCGGAGCGGGACATCTCGGCGCCGCCCAGGCGACCGGAGCACTGCACCCGGATCCCCTTCACGAGCGGGTTCTTCATCGCCGACTGCATCGCCTTGCGCATGGCCCGGCGGAAGCTGACCCGGCTGGACAGCTGCTCGGCGACGCCCTGGGCGACCAGCTGCGCGTCCGACTCGGGGCTCTTCACCTCAAGGATGTTCAGCTGCACCTGCTTGCCGGTGAGCTTCTCCAGTTCGCCGCGGATCCGGTCGGCTTCGGCACCCTTGCGCCCGATGACGATGCCCGGACGCGCGGTGTGGATGTCGACGCGTACCCGGTCGCGGGTCCGCTCGATGTCGACCTTCGCGATGCCGGCGCGCTCAAGGCCCTTGGACATCATCTTGCGGATCTTGACGTCCTCCGCGATGTAGTCCTTGTACAGCTTGTCGGCGTACCACCGGCTCTTCCAGTCGGTCGAGATGCCGAGCCGGAACCCGTGCGGGTGAACCTTCTGACCCATTACTCGGTCTCCTCCTCGGCCTGCTTCGCGGCCGCTTTCTTGGCTGGCGCCTTCTTCGCGGCCGCCTTCTTCGCCGGTGCCGGAGCCTCCGGCTCCTCGACCGCGGTGGCGGCCTTGGCCGCCTTCTTGGCCGGCGCGGGTACGCCCGCCACCGCCCCGGTCGCCTTGCGCGGCGACCCGCCCGCAGGCGTCGTCGGGATCGACTCCACGGCGATGGTGATGTGGCAGG
>VAXX01000186.1 GCA_005885115.1 Actinomycetota bacterium
CTTCAGCCGGGCCAGTTGGTCGACCTCGACCCGCATCTGCCTGGCCACCATCCCGCTCATC
Source organism: Actinomycetota bacterium (assembly GCA_005885115.1). Lineage (GTDB taxonomy): Bacteria > Actinomycetota > Actinomycetes > Mycobacteriales > Micromonosporaceae > AC-43. The sequence continues at coordinate 62 of VAXX01000186.1, forward strand.
AACCGCATGAGCCCGCTCGGTCGCAGGTCGAGGGAGAACGTGACGGTGGTCCGGTCCGGGCCCGCCTCGGCGAGCTGGAACCGCCCGGTCGGCCGGGCCGGGCCGGCGGTGACGGCGAACTCCAACCGGTGCGGCGGCTCGTACCCGGTCACCCGGTAGTCGCCGGCGATCTTCCGGCCGCCGGGCCCGCTGAGCACCTGCCGGTACGTGGCGTCCGCGCCCTCGCCGGCCGAGGTGCGTTCGATCGACAGGACGCCGGCCCGCCACCGCGGGTTGTTGGTCCCGTCGGCGAGGTAGGCGAAGACGTCCCCGATCGGTCGCTCGATGGTGACGGTGTTCTCGGCGTGTGGCATCTCAGGTGCTCCTCAAGGTGCTTCGGGCGTCGGTCAGATACCGGCGTTCCACGTCGTTGTCGACCAGCGCGAGCGCGCGGTCGTAGTCGGCGGCGGCGCGGCGGTCCTCGCCCAGGCGCCGCAACAGGTCCGCGCGCACGGACCAGACCCGGTGGGTACGCGCGAGGGCCGGCTCCGCCACGAGCGCGTCCAGCAGCGGCAGCGCCCGGTCCGGCCCGTCGGCCATCGCGACCGCCACGGCCCGGTTCAGCTCGAGTACCGCGCTGGGCTCCCCGGCCAGCAACGCGTCGTAGCACGCGATGATCCCGGCCCAGTCGGTGTCGGCGAAGCTGGGCGCGCTCGCGTGGTACTCGGCGAGCCGGGCCTGCAGGACCAGCGGGGCGTCGCCATGCGCCCGGGCCAGTGCGTGCTGGCCCTCGCCGATGAGTACCCGGTCCCACCGGCCGCGGTCCTGGTGCTCCAGCGTCACCAGGTCGCCGGCCCCGTCCAGCCGCGCGCCGTCCCGGCTGCGGTGGAAGGCGATCAGCGCGCGCAGTGCCCACGCCTGCGGCTGCGCCGGCAGCAGGTCGGTGAGCAGCCGGGCGAGCCGGTGCGCCTCGGCGGCCAGTGGCGGTCGGGTGAGCTGGTCACCGCGGGCGGCCAGGTAACCCTCGTTGAAGATCAGATAGATGACATCGAGTACGCCCGGCAGCCGGCCCGAAAGCTCCTCGCCCGACGGTTCCTCGAACGGTACCTTCGCCTGGGCCAGTGCCCGTTTGGCGCGCACGATCCGTTGGGCCATCGTCGACTCCGGTACGTGCCAGGCGCGCGCGATGTCCACTGTGGACAGTCCGCCGACCATCCGCAACGTCAACGCGGCCTGAGCGTCCAGCGGGAGCACCGGGTGGCAGCAGATGAACATCAGCCGCAGCCGGTCGTCCGGGATCGCCGGCGCGTACGGTTCCTCCGGTGCCGCGACGTCCAGTAGCGCGGCGAGCCCCGCCGTCCGGTCCCGCGCCCGCCCCTCGTCCCGGATCCGGTTCAGTGCCCGGTTCCGGCAGGCGGTCATCAGCCAGGCGGCCGGGTTCGCCGGTACCCCGGACAGCGGCCACCGGTCCAGCGCGGACACCAGGACGTCCTGGACCACGTCCTCGGCCGCCTGGAGGTCCCCGAGCAGCCGCATGGCGGCGGAGACCAGCCGGGGCCACTCGGTCCGGAAGGTCTCGGCCAGGACGTCGGCCGGCTCAGCCATAGCCGGCTCAGCCCTCGCCGGCTCAGCCATCGCCGTCCCAGCCATCGCGGTCCCGCATCGGGACCACCACCACCGGCCCGACCGGGCAGGACGCGGCCAGCCGCCGCGCCGCGCACAGGTCGGTCGCGGTCACCAGCACGCAGCCGCGTACCGGGCCGTCCGCCGGTACCGCGCCGACCCCGACCCCGGCCAGCAGCCGCCACCGGCGCAACGTGGACACCCAGCCGGCGAGCCGGCCGGTGAGCGTACCGAGCGCGGCGGCCGACAGCGCGGGTACCGGCTCGTCCCGGGTCAGCACGAGCAGGTATCGACCGGTGCTCATCCGCCCGGTACGACCTGGCGTACCTCGACCGAGCCGAACTCCACGTTCGGGCAGTCCGAGGCGATCTTCAGCGCCTCGTCCACCGAGTCGGCCTCGATCACCAGGTACCCGGCGATCACCTCTTTCGCCTCCACGAACGGCCCGTCCAGGACCCGGGTCTGCCCGCCCCGGGTACGGATCCGGTGCGCCTCCCGCGCCGGGCGCAGCAGCCCGCCGAGGGTGAGCCGGCCCTCGCCGACCAGCCGCATGACGTACTCCCCGGTGCGCTGTACCGCCTGCCGGTGCTCCTCCTCGGTCGCGACCAGCTCGGTGTCCTCCTTGAGAATCAGCAGAAACTCCACCGTCTCCTCCTCGTCTGGGCCGAGATTATGTCCCTCACTGTGTCGACACCGCCGATACCGGGGATTCGACAGCACCCGACCGCGATTGTTAGCGTGCACGGGAACTGGCGCGGGGGTGCGGACGATGCGACCTTGGGGAGTGCGGGGAGCCCGGCTCGCGATCGTGGCCGCCCTGCTCGCCGCCGGTACGGTCGTCAACCTGGCACCCGCCTCCGCCGCCGCGACGCTGACCGCCTCCGGCGGGTACGAGCTGACCGCGGGCAGCCGGGATCCGTCCGAACAGGTGATCCACCTGTCCCCGGCGCCGACCGACGTCCAGGTGCGCTTTCCCAGCGAGGTGGGGCCCCTGGTGATCCGGGTCCTCCAGTTCAACGAGGAAGGTACCCCGCCGGTGCCGTGCGGGCAGGAGCCCAAGGAGCCGGTGTACGTCTGCGACGCGCCGCGCGGTACGACGGTCACCGGGGTCGAGGTCGACTACGACGCGTCCGGCCTGGAACCGCCGATGGTCGATTCCTATCCCAAGAGCTTCCTGGTCACCGTGGAGGACCTGGTGACCAAGGCGACCGCCACGTCCCAGGTGACCATCACGTTCTCGGTGGACCTGGCGATCGACGGTCCGTACGGGTCCAACGTGCCACCCAGCGGCGGCGGCATCGCGGTCTTCGTGGTCGACCAG
>VAXX01000187.1 GCA_005885115.1 Actinomycetota bacterium
CGTCGCCGGCATGGTGCCGAACCCGCCGCCGTAGGCCAGGTAGATCAGCGCGGCCAGGATCGCGAAGAACGCGAAGACCCCGATGTGCGGCAGCAGCAGGAAGCACACCGCCTGCAGGCCGAGCATGCCCAGGAACGCGGTCATCCGGCCGATCCGGTCGGACAGCCAGGCCCACACGATCCGTCCGCCGCCGTTGAACAGCCCCAGGATCCCGACCATCGTCGCGGCCGTCGCGGCGCTCACCCGGGTCACCGCCTGCGCGGCGTCGGAGGCCTGCGAGATGAACGCGATCCCACATGCGACGTTGAGCGTCAGAACGGCGGTCAGCAGGTACCACTGCGGCAGGCGCAACGCCTCGCCGAGGGTGTACACGCGGGTACCGGGGACCGCCCGGCCCGTGGTGGCCGCGACGAACCCGGGCACCTCGTACCCGGCCGGCGGGTTGTGGAAGAACGACGCGCCCAGCACCACCGCGACCAGGTACGCGATGCCCAGCGGCAGGAACACCGACGGCTTGTGGCTCGTCCCGTTCAGCAGCGACTTGGCCACCGGAGCCGTGATCACCGCACCGAACCCGAACCCGGCCACCGCGATCCCGGTGATCAGTCCCCGCCGGTCCGGGAACCACTTGGTGAGCATGGCGATCGGCGTGATGTACGCCGCCCCGAGCCCGATCCCGCCCATCGCGCCGTACGTGAGCACCAGCAGCCACAGCTGGTCCTTCGAGCCGACCAGCGAGGCGAGCAGCACGCCGAGGGAGTACAGCACTCCACCGGCGAAGGCCACCGGCCGGGGACCGAGCCGGTCCTGGATCCGCCCGCCGATGAAGCTGCCGATGAAGATGGTGCCGATGGCCACCTCGAACGGGAGGACCACCTGCGCCTTGCTCCAGCCGAACTCGGCCTGCAGCGGCTTGTTGAACACGCTCCACGCGTACACCGCGCCGAGCGCCAACTGGACGAGCACGGCGGCGACGACGATGCCCCATCGCCCTCTGGTCACACTGCGGGTTGCTGCGGTCATGACGTAATCCCGGGGGGTCACGGGTCGGCGACCACCGACCCTCGCTCTGCCAGCCGCTGCCGCTGCGGCAGCACCGTGTACTTCGGGTCCTTGGCCGAGGCGACCCCGCCCTCGAAGATGCCGAACCGGGTGGCCACCGACGCGACCAGCAGCGCCGCGCCGGACAGCGCGGACACCAATCGGCTGCGCCGGCCCAGCACCGCGCCCGCGACCCCGGCCGCGGTCAGCGTCCGCCCGGTCCGCAGCAGCCGACCCGCCCACCCCTGCCGGTACGGCTCGCCGAGCAGTCCCAGCCGGTGTTCGATGCGTTGGGAGGCGGCCAGTTCGAGGGCGCCGCCGGCGACCGCGAGCCGGCGGGGCGCGCCGTCGCCGGGCGCCGCGAGCAGGCCGACCCCGGCCGCGCTGGCCAGCGCGCTACCGGCGAACACGAACGGCAGTTCCGGGTACGCCGCGTGCCACGACGGTACCGACGTGTCCGCCAACAGCACCGCCGTGTACGTCGCCAGCCCGGGTGCCAGGCCCGCGGCCACATAGCCGGCGGCACTACCGGCACCGGGCAGCAGCCGCCGGACCGTGCCCCGGGGCAGCAGCGGCGCGACCTCACTCACCGCCGCGAGGCCCGCTGCCGGCCCGAACGCGGCCAGGATCCAGGTGCCCATCGACATCGGCGAGGTCGGCTTGGCCACCCGCAGCATGTGGTGGAACCGTTCCGGCCGGCCGAGGTCGTTGACAAGGAAGTACGCGCTGGCCCCCAGCGCACCCAGCGCGGTCAGCCGCCCGGCCCGGCGCAGCGCCCGGCGCCCGGTCGCGTCGGCTCCGGCCGCGAGCAATGCCGAACCGGCCGCCAGCCCGCCGGTGAACAGGTACGCGGCGATGTCGTGCCGCCACACCGGAGCCTTGACCACCGGCCGGCCGTAGTACGACTCGAACCGGGCACCGGGCACCATCGACCGTTCCTTCGTGCTCACCGGGCACCGCCGAGGAACGCGGCGGCCGCCGCCGCGGCCATGGCGAGCGCGGCCAGTCCGGCCTTGCGCCACATCGCCGGCAGGTCCCGGGTCGGGACCACCGGGTCCGGTGGCAGCCCGTACACCTCGGGCTCGTCCAGCAGCAGGAAGAACGCGCCGTCCCCGCCGACGCCGTCGGTCGGGTCCGCCCCGTAGAGCCGGGCCTGGGGTACGCCGCGCCCGTGCAGCGCCTCGACCCGCTGCGCGGCCCGTTCCCGTAGCTCGTCCAGTGGCCCGTACTGGATCGACTCGGTCGGGCACGCCTGCGCACAGGCCGGGGTCAGCCCGTCGCCGATCCGGTCGTAGCACATCGTGCACTTCCACGCCCGACCATCGTCGGGTCGCTGGTCGATGACCCCGTAGGGGCAGGCCGGGATGCAGTACCCGCACACGTTGCAGATGTCCTCCTGGACGACCACGGTGCCGAACTCGGTACGCACCAACGCCCCGGTCGGGCAGACGTCCAGGCACGCCGCGTGCGTACAGTGCTTGCACACGTCCGAGGCCATCAACCAGCGCGGCTCGTCCCGTCCGGGCGCCCGCTGCTCGATGAAGGCCACGTGCCGCCAGGTGTTCGCCGAGAGCCCGCCGGTGTTGTCGTACGACATGCCGAGCAGGTTGAACCCGTCGTCGGGCACCAGGTTCCACTCCTTGCAGGCCACCTCGCAGGCCTTGCAGCCGATACACACGCTGGTGTCGGTGAAGAAGCCCATCCGCGGCGGGGCGTCCGGGTAGCCCGCCTCCGGAGCCGGATCGAGCGGTCCGTAGAGCCGGTTGTCGACGTCCATCTCAGCCGCCCCCCTCGTCGTCGGGTACGCCCGCCCGCCGCCGGTACCCCGCCAGGTACGCCAGCACCGCCGGCCCGACCGGCCGGCGCCCCGGCTGGATGTCGCAGGTGCCCACCTTGCTCTCCTGGATCAGCACGTTGGGGTCCAGCGTGATGCCGAACAGGTCGTTGGCGGAGTAGCCGGTGTCCAGCCCCTCGGTGCCGAAGTGGTACGGCAGCCAGATCTGGTGGATGGTCCGCCCCTCCACCCGCAACGGCCGCAGCCGCTCGGTGACCAGTACCCGGGCCTCGATCACCGCCCGGGAGGTGACCAGGTGCGCCCAGCCCAGGTGCGTCAACCGCCGCTCGTCGGCCAACTCCGGCGAGACCTCCACGAACATCGCCGGTTGTAGCTCGGCCAGGTACGGCAGGGTCCGGCTCATCCCGCCGGCGGTGTGGTGCTCGGTCAGCCGGCTGGAGGTGAACACGTACGGGAACACATCGGTCCGCGGGTTCATCGGGTTGTCCGGCCGGTCGTACACCTTGCGGGTCGGGTTGGCCTGCTGCCCGTACAAGGCGTTGGCCACCGGCGACTCGACCGGCTCGTAGTGCGTGGGCAGCGGCCCGTCGACGAGCCCGGTCGGGACGAACAGCCAGCCCTTCCCGTCGCCCTGCATGACGAACGGATCGTCGCCGGCCAACCCGGCCGGTCCCGAGGCGTCCTCGGGCGGCCGGTACGTCGGCGGCTTGGTCTTCTCGAAGTCCGGCACGTCCGGCCCGACCCACTCACCCTTGTCCGGATCCCAGTACACGTAGGCCTTGCGCGCGCTCCACG
>VAXX01000188.1:0-3436 GCA_005885115.1 Actinomycetota bacterium
GGCTTCATCGGCGACTACACCGACATGTCGGCCGGCTCGGACGGGGTGGCGCACCCCTTCTGGACGGACACCAACAACGCGCAGCACGTGTCCTGGTGGTACGGCAGCAACTTCGGCGACCTTCTGGTCAGCCAGCAGGACGGGGTGACCACCCGGGTCACGTACTGACGCAGGACCTCGGGGGGCCACCAGGGCGCTGCCCTGGTGGCCCCCCGACACGTCTCAGGAGTACCGGGTCACGAAGCCCCGGGCCCGGAACACGCGCAGCATCCAGACCACGTACCCGAAGCCCAGTGCCAGCATCACCGCCGTTCCGGCGGCGGCCAGCCCCAGCTCGTGCCACGGGGTCGCAGCGCCCTGCGCGAACGCCCGCCCGGCCGCGAACGCGTGCGTGGTCGGCAGCAGCGTGCCGATCGGGCGCAGCACGGCCGGCAGCGCGCTGACCGGGTAGAAGGTCCCCGACAGCGGCATCACCACGAAAAGGATGCCCCAGGCCAGCGCCTCCGCGCCGCTGCCGAAGCGCAGCACCAGACCGATGACGAACAGCGCGATCGCCCACCCGACGGCGAGCAGCAGCGCGGCGACCGGGATCAGGCCCCAGCCCAGCGTGGTTATCTTGAACGCGTACGCGGCCCAGGCGATCAGCGCGACCGCCCCGACCCCACCGAGCAGCTTGACCAGGCCGAACAGGGCGACACCGGCGACGTACTCCCACTCGCGCATCGGCGTGACCAGCAGGCTCAGCACGGTCCGTGACCAGGTCTCCTCCAGGAAGCCGGTGGCCAGGGAGATCTGCGCCTGATAGACCACGTGCCAAAGCACGACGCCGACCAGCAGGTAGAGCGCGACCTGGCCGGCGCCGCCGAGCCGGCCGGCCGCGAAGACGCCGATCGTGCCGAACAGGATGACGTCGACCACCGGCCACACGATGATGTCGAACAGCCGGTGCGGGCTGCGTTGCAGCACGTACGCATGGCGCCGGGCGATCGCCATGACCCGCCAGAAGGACGCCGCCGCGCCGTGGTACACCTCGATGGTCGGCATGCCACCTTCTCCCGGTCCCGCACCTAGGACAGGTGCAGGAACACACCCTCCAGGTCGTCGTGCCCGTACCGGTCGATGATCTGCGCGGGCGTGCCGTTGGCGACCACCTGCCCGGCGGACAGGAACACCACCCGCTCGCACAGGCGCTCCACCTCGACCATGTTGTGGCTGGTCACCAGCAGCGCGGTGCCCAGCTCGGCGCTGATCTCGCGCAGCCCGGTGCGCACCCGCAGCGCCACGTCGGGATCCAGCGACGCGGTCGGCTCGTCGAGCACCAGCAGCGCCGGCCGGTGCAGCACCGCCTTGGCGATGCCGACCAGCGTCTTCTGCCCGCTGGACAGCTCGGTGCCCATCGCCCGGGCGAGGTGGCTCACGCCGAAGCGGTCCAGCGCCGCGCGGGCCGCGACGTCCGGGCGGCGCAGGCCGGCCAGGCGCGCATACAGCCGGAGATATTCGACGACCCGCATCCGCTCGGGCAGCGGCAGGTAGCCGGCGGTGAACCCGACGCGGGCCAGCGCGTGGCTGCGCTCCCGGGGCAGCCGGTGGCCGAGGATCTCGACGGTACCGGCGTCGGGCGTGACCGCGCCCAGACACATCAGCAGGGTGGTGGTCTTGCCGGCACCGTTGGGGCCGAGCAGCGCGACCCGCTCACCCAGCGCGACGGTCAGGTCGACGCCGTCGACGGCACGCCCCCGGCGGTAGGACTTGACCAGGCCGGCGGCGCGCAGGGCGGCGGGTGGAGACACCCCTGCATCCTGACAGGGGGGTACGACAGGGAAAACCGGTTTTCCCCGCCCGGCTACCCGGGTGCCGCGGGGCCCGCCGCGGCACCCGGGAGGCGGTTACTTCATCGGTACGAGCTTGCCGACCAGGCCGTCCGCCTCGTCGTTGGGTCCGGCACTGAACCACACCGCGTCGGTACCGCCGCTGTTGGCCGTACCGGGCAGGAGCGCCCAGAGTCCGTCGATGTGGATCGGGCCGTTCCCGTCGCGCAGGAGACCCAGGAACATGCTGCCCCGGTACGCGCCGATCCGGCCGTCACCGAAGTTGCCGACCAGGAGTGCCCCGGCGAGCTTGCCCCACGTGGACGGCGCGATCGCCAGGCCCCACGGCGCGTTCAGGGTGCCGTGGCTGGCGATGCGCATGGGGGTGTTGTGCAGGCCGTTGAAGAAGTCGACGAAGCCGAGCCCCGGCCCGTCCACCTCGTCGGCGCTACCGGCCATCTGCTTGGCGTACGTGACGTACACGCCCCGGCCGCCCGGTGCCGTACTGATGCCGAACGGCGCGTAGCCCTTGGGCAGCTTGGCATCGGTGAAGAACTTGGAGTACGCGGCCACGTGCTGGAAGGTCGCGTTGAACACGTCGATCTGGCCGGTCTTGAAGTTGGTGGCCAGCAGCAGCGCGGTGCTGCCGAAGTGCAGGATCGCCAGGCCCTTGTAGACCGCGCCGGGTACGGTCGCGACCACCACGGCGTGGTCCCGCGATACCGCCGGGTTCCACGCGGTGATGTTGCCGGACTCGCTGCTGAAGATGAACAGCGCCTTGCCGCCGGCCCGCGGGCCCTTGGACGGGATGATGAACCCGGTGCTGTCGTTGAACACCTGGCCGGTCGGCGCGCCGCCGTCGACCCACACGTTGAGGTTGGCGTTCGTGACGGGGTTGGTGCCCACCCCGCCGGCGTACACGGTGGCGTAGCCGCTGCCGTTGTCGGCCACCCACAGCGGGCCGGTCGGCGAGAGCGCGAGGCCCCACGGGTTCTGCAGGAGCGGGTCGACGACCGGAGCGCCGCCCTTCTTGTTGGCGACCTCCTTGACGATCTTCACCCGCTGTCCGGTGGCCGCGTCGGCCGGTCCGCTCAGGAACAGCGCGAGCGCGCCCGCGGTTAGCGCGGCGATCCCGACCATCGCGACGCGCCAGGTAGAACGTGGTTTCACGGTTCCTCCTCCGTTGACGGTGTATCGACACACCGTCCCCGGCCGCGTACACGCAGCAGTGGCGTGGGGCGTTCACCGCCCCTTCCGCGAGGTGGAAGCTCAGTGAGAATTGTCGATGAACAGGCTTCCGGCGAGGGGGACCATCCGTTGGCTTCGATATACGCACCCGTCTATGCTCTGCGCCAGGCGAGGGAGGATTCATGAAGGTGAACAGGCGGATCGGCACGGCCGGCATCGGAGCGGTACTCGTGGCCGCGGCGTTGGTCGTACCCCAATGGGATGCCGGCGCGGCCACGGCGCAGACCTGGCAGCTGACTCCGCCCGGCGGAACCGGCCCGGCGGCGACGGTCAGCCTCGACGGCACCGGACGGCTCTCCCTGGCGGTACGCGACGGATCCGCCACCGTACTCCAGCCCTCCGCGCTCGGACTGCGGACCAGCGCGACCGACCTGAGCACC
>VAXX01000188.1:3449-7497 GCA_005885115.1 Actinomycetota bacterium
ACGTTCACCGGCCGGCGCCGGCAGCACAGCACCGACGCCAACGAGACCACGCTGAGCTTCACCAAGGGCGCGGCCCACCTCGACGTGGTGTTCCGGGTCTCCACCGACGGGCTGGGTTACCGGTACGTGCTGCGGCAGAAGGGCCCGATCGCGGTCACCGGTGAGGCGAGCGAGTTCGCCGTACCCACGTCGTCGCGGGCGTTCCTGCTGCCGTACAACAACGGGCGCAACGACTACGAGTCGATCCCGGTGCACACCACCGTCGGCGCCGCGACCGCGACCGCGTACGGGTACCCCTCGCTGTTCCAGGTCGGCGCGAACTGGTTGCTGCTCACCGAGTCAGACGTCAGCGGCGGGTACGGCGCCTCCCGGGTCACTCTCGACGGCTCGTCCCACCACTTCAAGCTGACCCTGCCCGACGCCAAGGAGACCGGTACCGGCACCATCACCACCCCGTGGCGGACGATGGTCATCGGCAGCCTCGCCTCGGTCGCCGGCAGCGACCTGGTCACCGACCTGGCCAGCCCGTCGAAGATCGCGGACACCTCCTGGATCAAGGCGGGCCGCTCCGAGTGGTCCTGGTGGTCCAACGGGGGCAGCAGCAAGAACCTCGCCGACCAGAAGACCGCCGCCGACTTCGCCGCGAAGATGGGCTGGGAGTACATCACCGTCGACGCCGGCTGGGACGGCTCCTGGATCCCGACACTGGTGAAGTACGCCGCCGCCAAACACGTCGGCGTGTTCATCTGGACCAACCAGGCCAGTCTGGCCACCGCGGCCGACCGCAACTCGCTGCTGCCCAAGTGGAAGTCCTGGGGCGTGGCCGGACTGAAGATCGACTTCATCGAGTCCGACGGCCAGACGATGATGGGCTGGTACGACGCCGTGCTCGCGGCCACCGCGAAGAACAAGCTGATGGTCGAGTTCCACGGCTGCACGATCCCACGTGGCATCGAACGTATCTGGCCGAACGTGCTGACGATGGAGGGCGTGGCCGGCGCCGAGCACATCCACAACAAGCCCGGCAAGGTACCGTTCCCGGCCACCTACTACACGACGCTTCCGTTGGCGCGTAACCTCGCCGGCTCGATGGACTACACCCCGGTCACCTTCACCGCCAAGCGCACCAACAGCGACGCGGCCGAACTGGCCCAGGCCATCGTCTTCGAGTCCGGGCTGCAGAACTACGCCGACAGCATCGCCAGCTACGACGCGCACCCGCTGGCCGAGCGGCTGCTCAAGCTGGTACCGAACGTGTGGGACGACACCCGGCTGCTGTCCGGCGATCCCGACTCCAACGTGGTGCTGGCCCGGCGCAACGCAGCCAACTGGTACGTCGGGGCGATCACCGCCGGTACCGGCCGGACCGTCACCGCCCCGCTGAGCTTCCTCGGCTCCGGTACCTGGCTCGCCGACGTGTACAGCGACGGCACCAAGGGGCTGACGATGGCCACCCAGAAGGTGACCAACGCCAGCACCCTGTCGGTCAAGGTGCCGACCAACGGCGGCTTCTCGGTGGTGCTCTGCCCGGCGAAGGCGGGCGCCACGTCCTGCGGCTGACGCTGGCGTCAGCCGCCGACCGGGTCCCCGGGACCGGACTGGAACACCGGGTTCCAGGGACCGGACTGGAACACGAACGGGCACCCGGGTTCGTAGCGGTCCGGCGGCCGTACCCGCACCAGCCGGCGGGCCGCCGACCGCCCGGCGTTGTACGCGCTCCAACTGTCCACAGTGGACGGTAGATGCATCGCGTTGAGGACGCAGGAGCGCTCCACGTCGGGCAGCCGGTCCAGGGCGGGAACGGCGTCCTCGGACAGCCCGCTGAGGTACTTTCCGTCGAGGTGCCCGTCCTGCTGGTACCGGCCGATGACGGTACGGGCGACCACCGCGTCCGGGTTCACCGCGACCAGGGCGAGCACGGCGGTGACCACGAGCCCGGCCACCGCACCGGGCAGCCACCGCCCGCGCATCCGTACCCCGGCGACGAGCAGCAGCACCACGACCGCGCCGAAGGAGAGTTCCGCGCCGAACCCGAGCAGCCGCACCCGGGTGTACCCGTACGCCTGCACGTACGTCGACATCCGCGATAGCGCCGAGGCGACGACCACCAGCGTCAGGATGCCCAACGTCCCCACCAGAATCCGGATCAATACCCCATCGGACCGGTGGACGCGATAGGCGACCACCCCGACGATCCCCAGGGACAGCACGGTGACCAGGGTCAGTTGCCAGAAGCCAGAGCGCGCGTACTCGGCGAAGGTCGGCCCGTCGGGGCCGAGCACGTACTGATGTCCGCCGAACAGCACCACCCCCTCGGACCAGACGAAGACCCCGAAAACCAGGTCCACCAAGGCAACCGGTACCACCCACTCCACCCGGGCCAGCATCCGCCGGTGCGCGGGCGGCGCTCCGGCGGCGGGCGGCGGCGCGGTGCGCAGGTGTGCGGCGGCCAGGGTCAGGCACCCGGCGAGGACGAACAGCAGCACGCCGGCGGGGCTGAGCGCATCGGCGGCATCGGTCAGGAGTTGGGCGAACGCGGGGTTGGCGCCCGCGAACAGCGTCGCGAACACGGCCACCAGAATCAAGCCCGCGATGGTACCGGTGGCCAGTTGCCGCCCCCGCCGCGGTACGACACCGGAGTGCACGGTACGGGTCACCGCCGCCGGTACGGCGAACGGAAGTGCGGTCGCGCCCCGAGCCAGCCGGCCCCACGTACCTCCCCCACCGGCCACGGCCAGCGAGGCGAACGGGAGCGCCACGAGTACGCACAGCACGAACAGCCATCCGACGGCCCGGACGGTACCCGCGCCGAGCAGGAGTACGACCGCCACGGCGCTTGCGATCCGGCCCGCACTCCACGCCGCGCGGCGGGTCGTGGCGAGGACCGCGCCCAGTCCGGCGAGTCCGGCGAGCAACCAGCCCAGCCCCGGCCGGTCCAGCGGTACGACCTCGGCCGCGCCCAGGCCGGCGAGCAGCGCGCCGAGCACGGCCCGGCGTGGGATCGAGCGTTCGCCAGGCACCTCGACGTCGGGCCGGTCGACCGGCGGGGCCGGAAAGACGGATGGGGTCACAGCGACCTCCGGGGATCGGGTATGAGTAACGGCGACGTAGTTATATCGTCCACCGTTATATGCCGTCAAGGGGCCCTCGGTCGCGGCCGTCCCGCCCAGGCGTACCAGACGGGACGGCCCTCGCTCACTTCTTCTTCTTGTTCTTCTTCTTGTCCTTCTTCGACTTCTTCGCCATGCTGACCGCCCTCCTCCCGAAAATCGTCGGACCAGACTAGCCCTCGCCAGCCCGAGAACGCAGAGCCGGCCAGGTACGCCCGGGATCGGCCGTTCGGCCCGCCGCCGAGGGGACCCCTATAGTCGTCCGGTGACTCATGACGGACCCACGGGGGACGGACCGGCACCGGCCGAACCCCCGGCCACCCCTTCCCCCCAACCGGAATCCACCGCCGTACCAACGGCGGAGCCGGAGCCGGAGCCGGAGCCGGAGCCGCTAGCCGAATCCGCAGCCGGTCGTACCGCCGAAACGGCGCCTGGGCCTGGTGCTCGGGCTCGTCGGCGGCGGCGTGGCGCTCGTCCTGTTGCTGTGCGCCGTGCTCGTACCGCTGGCTCTGCACGGCGCGACCACCACGCGGGCCGGCGCCGCCACCGCCGCCTCGCCGACCCCCTCGCCGTCATCCACGCCCCTGTCGGACAGCGAATACCAGCAGACGCTCGACACGATCGACAACCGGTTGAAGGTCTCCGTGGACGGCCTGCGCGGCGCGCGCGGACCGGACAGCACCATGAGTCTCGGGACCGTGCTCGGTGACGCGATCCACGAGGCGGCCGGCACGTTGGACGGCATCACCTCGCCGGACCGCGCCGAGCTGGCCAATCGCGGGCTGGTTTCGGCGCTGTCGCAGCTCGCCGACGAGGCGTACGGACTTGGCACCGGGCAGGCCGAGACCCGTATCTGCGCGGGCGCCGCGGGTCTGGCCCGGCTCACCCAGTCCGACGCCGCGCAGAGCACGCGGGAGGCGGTGCAGGAACTGTCCAGC
>VAXX01000189.1 GCA_005885115.1 Actinomycetota bacterium
CACCTCCCACCGGCCCCGGCCGTTGCGCTTGGCCCGGTACATGGCCAGGTCCGCGCGGCGCAACAGGCCGGCCGTACCGGTATCGCCCGGTCTGGGGTACGCGATCCCGACGCTGGCCGCCACCCGTACCTCCTGGTCCCCCAGGCGTACCGGCGCCCCGATCGCCTCGACCAGCCGGTCCGCCACGGTGGTCGCGTCGCCGGGTGCGTCCAGGTCGGTGAGCAGCACCGCGAACTCGTCGCCACCGAAGCGGCCGACGAGGTCGATGTTGCGTACCGACTCGCGCATCCGCTCCGCGGTGACCATCAGGAGCTGGTCCCCGGCCGCGTGCCCGAGCGTGTCGTTGACCTCCTTGAAGTGGTCGAGGTCGAGGAACAGCAGGGCGGTATCCCGACCCTCGTGCAGCGCCAACTGGTGCGCCAGCCGGTCCACGAACAGCGCCCGGCTGGCCAGGCCCGTGACGGTGTCGTGGTACGCCTGGTGCATCCGGTCGACCGTCTTCGCGTCGGTCAACGCCAGGCTCACGTGCTGGGCGAGGGCCCGCAGGAGCTGCTGGTCGGCGGCGGCGTACGTGCGGTCCCCGCGCAGCGAGCCGATGACCAGGCCGCCGCTGGCCGTACCGCTCTCGTGCACCGGGGCCGCGACGACCGTGCTGAGCCGGCCCGGTACCAGCGCGCGGGCCGCCGGTACCGGCTCGCCGTCGAACACGGCGGTGACGAGCCGGTCCTCGACGATGGACCGTCCGACCACACCCGCCTCCGAAAGCGGTACCGGCGGCATCCGGGTGGCCTCCTCCTCGCGCAGCCCGCGCCAGGCGACCAGCCGGACCCGGTCGGGGTCGGCCGGCTCGCGCAGCCACAGCGCCACCACCTCGTCCCCGAGCAGGTCCTGCGCGGCGCTGGTGATGGTGGTCAGGATCTCGGCCAGCGGCTGGCGACGGGAGATCGCCCGCTGGATGTCGAACAGGTGCTCCAGCAGCCGCTGCCGCTGGGTGAGCGAGGCGAGCAGCCGGGCGTTCTCGGCGGCCTGCCGCTCGCCGCGCTGGCGCATCTCGTGCTCGGCCGCGATGGTCCGCAACATGGTCAGGGTCAGGTCCAGCAGCCGGGCCATGCCACGGATCAGGTTCAGCTCCTCCACCGAGAAGTTCTCCCCGGTGCGGGCCAGCACGAGATGGCCCGGGTGCGCGCCGGTCCAGGCCGCGCTCACCGCGTAGCAGTCGCCGACCCCGGGCAGGGCGATGACGCCCAGCCGGCCGGCGGCCACCGCGACGAGGGTGTCCTGCGGTACCGCGCCGGCCGGGAAGCCGACCGCGGCCGCCACCCGCCGGTCCACGATGACCGCGGCGACCTCCGCCTCCAGCGCCTGGGCGGCCCACTCGGCGGCGGCGACCACGGCGGCGGCCTCGTCCGGCAGTGACGACACCACCGCCAGCAGCTCGACGAGCTGCTGGATCTGGAGTACCGACGCCAGCTCGACCATCAGGCGAGGGCCAGGACGACCAGGGTCTGGTTGTGGAAGCCGTCGATGCCGCGGGTCCGGGCGATCTCGCCGTAGGTGTAGAAGCCGGCGAAGGGGGTCCCGGCGGCGGCCCGGTCCAGCCGGTCGCCCTCCCTACGGATCCCGTCCTCGCCGAGCACCGCCCGCAGCGCGGCGCAGCTGAACGTCAGCATGCCGATCGGCGGCTGCCCGCCCAGGCGCTCCCGGGCCTCCCGGCACGCCTCGTCCACGGCGTCGAGGATCGAGCCCTCGTCGCCGTCCATCACCCAGGCCAGCCCGCCCGGGTCCAGCGCGCTGCCGCCGCCGATGGACCGGCCGGCCAGGTCGATCTCGGTACTCACGTTGCGGGCCTCGACGCCGCTGCGCCGCTGTACCCCGATCGGGCGGGGCAGCGCGAACTCCACGAACGAATCCAGATCGGTGTACGCCCCCGCCGGCGCGCCCAGCCGCTCCAGGTACACGTCCATCGCGGGGCGGTCGTCCAGGGTGTGTACCCGGCCGTTGGCCGCGCTCGTGACGATCATCGGCTCGCCGATCTTGTGGTACCCGTGGCGTACCGACACGGCGATCGGGGCGTCCGAGGCGATGGTCGCGGCCACCACGGCGTCGGTCAGCACCTTGCCGTCGGCCATCAGGTACGTGCCGGTCATCCGCCAGCCGTCGGCCGCCGCGCCGCCGAACAGGGGTACCCCGGCGCCCAGCGCGGCGTAGCAGCCCCGCAGGATGCTCTCCTGGTCCCGGGTGAGCCCGTCGGTCAGCAGGAACAGCACCCGGTACGCCCGGTCGGCGACCTGCGCCGCGCACCCGGCCACCTCGACGCCGGCTTCGCGCTGGCGCCCGGACACCTGCTCGGCGACCGCGGTCGCCACGGAGAAGCCGGGGCCGCCGAGCGCGGCGACGACCACCGAGCCGTCGGCCGGGCCGCCCGGGCCGATCTCGCCGTGCGTGGTGCAGCCGAGCACCGGGGCGTCCCCGGCCACCTCCCGGATGCCCTCCTGGATCAGCGCCGGGTCGTGCGTGATGGCCGCGAAGACCAGCAGCAGCTTCGGTTCCGGGCCGGTGACCGCCGCGCGCGCCGCCTCGACCGCGGCTGCCCGCGAGTCGTCCCCGGTGCTGCGCCCGACGCCCATCCACCGCGCGTCCCCGCTGCCCTGCTCCATGCCGGTACCTCCCCGTCCAGTTCGCCGGCGTGTCCCATCGGCGGCGAACCGGACGGGCTGAGGTTTTCCCGGTCCGCCCGGTACCCTCCCGCTTTCGCAGATCGTGCACATAACAACGGGTCAGGTCGCCCGAACGGACCATGACGGGACGGCCTACGCAGGTCCACCCTAAGTGGATGATCAGCGGGGTGACGACGTCCGGCGTCGTGATCGGAGCTCTGCTCGGCGTACCCGCCGGGATGGCGGTCCAGTTCTGCCTCAGCGCGTGGGCGAACTACAAGGACACCAAGGCGAAGGTACCGGGACTCCGGAAGGGCGCCTGGGCCTCGACCCGGCGGCTGGCCAAGTGGGTACTCGTCGGCATCGCCGTGGTCTTCGTCCTCGTGGTGTGGATGGTCAACGAGGGCAAGCCGATCGCCGGCCTGCAGCCGGCCGGCGTACCGGTCAGCGGCTCCCCCGGCTCGACCCCGAGCCACCACCGCTGAACTACGGTGGGGGCGTGTCGGATTCCTCTGTACCGGATTCCTCTGTACCGGCGGCCATGCGGGCCGCCGCGAGCCATCTGCTGTACCACCTGGACGACGCCCAGCGGGCGCGCGGGCAGTTGCCGTTCACCGAGGACGGGGCCCGCCGGTGGATCGAGTACCGGCCGCGACCCCGGCCCGGGGTGTGCCTGGCCGACCT
>VAXX01000607.1 GCA_005885115.1 Actinomycetota bacterium
GATGAACACCCCGACAATCGCGGTGAGTACGCCGATGGTCGGCACGATCAGCGGGAACACCAGTCCCTGGGTACCGAACGCGGCCTTGCCCAGGATCAGCGCGGCGACCAGCGTCACGGCGTACGACTCGAACAGGTCGGCCGCCATGCCGGCGCAGTCCCCGACGTTGTCGCCCACGTTGTCGGCGATCGTCGCGGCGTTGCGCGGGTCGTCCTCGGGGATGCCCTGCTCCACCTTGCCGACCAGGTCGGCCCCGACGTCGGCGGCCTTGGTGAAGATCCCGCCGCCCAGGCGGGCGAACACCGAGATCAGCGAGCCGCCGAAGCCCAGCCCCACGAGCGCGTCGATCGCGTGCTTGGGCGAGACGCCGAACGCCCAGGTGAGCAGCCCGTAATAGCCGGCCACCCCCAGGAGCGCCAGGCCCACCACCAGCAGGCCGGTGACCGCGCCCGCGCGGAACGCCGCGCTCAGGGCGCGCGAGACCCCGCTGCGGGCCGACTCCGCCACCCGCGCGTTCGAGCGCACGGAGACGTTCATCCCGATGAACCCGACAGCCGCCGACAGGATGCCGCCGATCGCGAAGCCGATCGCCACCCGGATGTTCTGGATCGCGCCCTCCTGCACAGCCCCGGCGATGTCCTGCATTTTCTGGGTGCCTTTACCGGTCGCGAGAACCGTCCTCACCAGGCCGGCCGCGAAGCCCAGCGCCACAAGCGCGATGACCGCTGCCACGATGACGTAGGACAGGTTGCTACCGGCAAGGGACAGTTCGCTTCCAGCGAAGACTTCGGACATCTATGTCCTCCTGTACCGATACGCGCCATCGCCCGTTCTTCAGGCGAGGCGAACTCCACACGGGGAGTAACCGCACCGCCGCCCGGGGATGTCCGGCCGGCGATGTAGCTGATGACCCGGGTACTCTAGCGGCCGGCTCCGAGGCAGCTCACACCGCGTACCCGATGTGTTGTGTGATCTTGCGTTCAGGGGTGGCGGGTCAGCCGCAGCCCGCCGCTGCCGTTGCGCCCCGGGCGGGTCGGCCAGGACATCAGCACCTCGGTCCCCGGCCCCTCCTCGACCGGGCGTACCGACAGGTCGTCGACGATCCCGATCAGCAGGGCCAGGCGCATGCCGACGGCGACCGCCTCCTCGCTGGCCGGGTCGCCATCGCCGGCCGGGCCGACCGCCTCGTCGAGCAGGGCCACCGGGTCGGGCGGGTCGGGCAACGCCGGGCTCAGGGCGGCGTCGATCGGCGCGCGGTCGGTCACCCGGACGGTGAACCGGTCCCCGTCGACCAGCGACACCTCGACCGGGTCGACGATGTCGTGCTGGCGGTGCAGCGCCACGGCGCGTGAGCACGCCTCGCCGATCGCCAGCCGGATCTCGTCGCGTAAAACTCATCTCAACTGTGGCCATCGTCGTCGTCAGCGTGTGATGCGGCTACTTCTCGGACTTCCTGGCCGCGATCGCCTCGTCCACGCTGTCGTGGATGCCGAAAACCTTGGTCAGCCCCGTGATCCGGAAGATCTTGAGAATGCGCTCCTGGGTGCAGACGAGGTCCAGCGACCCGTCGTGGGCGCGGACCCGCTTGAGCCCGCCGACCAGCACCCCGAGGCCGGTCGAGTCGAGGAACTCGACCCGGGCGAGGTCGACGATGACGTGCCGGTCACCGCCCTCGACCAGCGAGATCAGGCGCTCGCGCAACTGGGGCGCGGTATAGACGTCGATCTCCCCGCCGACCTCCAGTACCCGGTGCCCGGCCACCGTGCGGGTCGACAGCGACAGCTCCATGCGGACCTCCCCTCCTGCAGGCATCTAACCATCGCATGTACCTCTGGGCGGACATCCGGCACGGGGTGGTTGGACGAACCGGCGACCTGGTGCCAGAGTGCAGCACATGACGAGCCCGGCCGCGTCTGCTTCCCGCCTGGTCGACCCGGCGCGTCTGCTGGACCGGCTGACCGCCCGGGGTGCCGAAGGCTGCCTGACCCACGTCCAGCGGGTACCGGCCCGCGTCGGGCGTACCGTCCCGTGGCCCGACTGGGTGCCGTCGGAGCTGCGGGAGCTGCTGGCCGCGCGGGGGATCACGGCTCCGTGGAGCCATCAGGAGGCGGCCGCCACGTTGGCCCACTCCGGTACCCACGTCGTCGTCTCGACGGGCACCGGGTCGGGCAAGTCGCTGGCGTACCAGCTTCCGGTGCTGGCCAGCCTGCTCGCCGATCCCCGGGCCACCGCCCTGTACCTGGCCCCGACCAAGGCCCTGGCCGCCGACCAGTTGCGCGGACTCGACGCCCTGGCGCCCGGCGGGGTACGCCCGGCGGTGTACGACGGGGACACCTCGCGTGACACGACACCTGGTCGGGGTACCTGCGCCGGCTGCGGTACGTGGTCGTCGACGAGTGCCACACGTACCGGGGCGTCTTCGGCTCGCACGTCGCGCACGTCCTGCGCCGGCTGCGCCGGGTCTGCGCCCGGTACGGCAGCGCGCCGGTCTTCATCCTGGCCTCGGCGACCGCCGGTGATCCCGCGACGGCCGCCGGCCGGCTGGTCGGACTGCCGGTGACCCCGGTGACCGAGGACGGCTCCCCCCGGGGCGCGGTCACCTTCGCCCTGTGGGAGCCGCCGCTGCTGCCCGGCCTCGGCGAGGGCGCCGGGGATGCCGCCCC
>VAXX01000190.1 GCA_005885115.1 Actinomycetota bacterium
CAGCTGGCCGGGCTGGAGCAGCGGGCGTCCGCCGCGGTGGCGCGCGCGACCGCCGGCGAGGCCCCCGCCGACCGGGCCCAGGCCCTCGCCGCGGCCCTCACCGACGAGGGTTACGCTGCCACGGCCTCGGCGATCCGCAGCGGCGGCCAGCTCTGCCAGCACCACTGCCCCGTCGCCCACGTGGCGGCGGAGTTCCCGCAGCTCTGCGAGGCCGAGACAGCGGTGATCGGCCGGCTGGTGGGCACCCACGTCCAGCGGCTGGCGACGATCGCGCACCGCGACGGCATCTGCACCACACACATCCCCGGCGCGCGACCGCCGGGGAACAGAACGACCTCTGCACACCCTGTACCAGGTAAGCGGCCGGCGCCGTCGCGCACGGCGCCGCGCACCGCACAGTCCACGAGCACGACCCATCGGGAGAGGACGCCCGCATGACCAGCACACAGCAGCCGGTGACCGGCACGCCGCTGACCCAGGACGAGCAGATCGACCAGCTCGGCCGGTACAAGTTCGGCTGGGCCGACGCCGACACCGCTGGCGCGTCCGCACGCCGCGGCATCAACGACGAGGTCGTCGCCGACATCTCCCGCCGGAAGAACGAGCCCGAGTGGATGCTCGAGCGCCGGCTCAAGGCGCTGAAGCTCTTCGGCCGCAAGCCCATGCCCGACTGGGGCTCGGACCTCTCCGGCATCGACTTCCAGAACATCAAGTACTTCGTGCGCTCCACCGAGGCCCAGGCGGCCTCGTGGGAGGACCTGCCCGACGACATCAAGAACACCTACGACAAGCTGGGCATCCCCGAGGCGGAGAAGCAGCGGCTGGTCGCCGGCGTCGCGGCGCAGTACGAGTCCGAGGTCGTCTACCACCAGATCCAGAAGGAGCTGGAGGACCAGGGCGTCATCTTCCTCGACACCGACACGGCCCTGCGCGAGCACGAGGACATCTTCAAGGAGTACTTCGGCTCGGTCATCCCCTCCGGTGACAACAAGTTCGCCGCCCTGAACACCGCCGTCTGGTCCGGAGGCTCGTTCATCTACGTGCCGAAGGGCGTGCACGTCGAGATCCCGCTGCAGGCCTACTTCCGGATCAACACCGAGAACGTGCACTACGTCGAGGGCTGCACCGCGCCGATCTACAAGTCGGACTCGCTGCACTCCGCGGTCGTCGAGATCATCGTCAAGAAGAACGCGCGCTGCCGGTACACGACCATCCAGAACTGGTCGAACAACGTCTACAACCTGGTGACCAAGCGGGCCCTCGCGCACGAGGGCGCCACCATGGAGTGGGTCGACGGCAACATCGGCTCCAAGGTGACCATGAAGTACCCGGCGGTCTGGATGGTCGGCGAGCACGCCAAGGGCGAGGTGCTCTCCATCGCCTTCGCCGGCGAGGGCCAGCACCAGGACGCCGGCGCCAAGATGGTGCACGCCGCGCCGCACACCTCCTCGACCATCGTCTCGAAGTCGGTGGCCCGCGGGGGCGGCCGCACCTCCTACCGCGGCCTCGTGCAGATCGACGAGGGTGCCTACGGCTCGAAGTCCACGGTGAAGTGCGACGCGCTGCTCGTGGACACCATCAGCCGGTCTGACACGTACCCGTACGTGGACGTGCGCGAAGACGACGTGCAGATGGGCCACGAGGCCACCGTCTCGAAGGTCTCCGAGGACCAGCTGTTCTACC
>VAXX01000191.1 GCA_005885115.1 Actinomycetota bacterium
TGATGAGCCGCGGCCTGACCGAGGACGAGGCGATGGCGATGATCGTGCGCGGCTTCATCGAGCCGATCGCCAAGGAACTTCCGATGGAGTACGCGCTGGAGCTCAACCGCCTCATCGAGCTGCAAATGGAGGGTGCGGTCGGATGACGAGTCCCACGCTGGCGCCGCCGAAGACCAAGTCCCAGGCGCTGCGCTCGTTCGACGTCGCCGACTTCCCGACCCTGACCGGCCGCGAGGAGGAGTGGCGGTTCACCCCGCTCAAGCGGCTGCGGGGTCTGGTCGCCGACGCCGCGGACGGCGGGGTCACGCCCAGGTACGAGTACGACGGGCTGCCCCCCGGCGTCTCTGTGTCCACTGTGGACAGAGGCGATCCGCGACTGGGCTCGGTGCTCACGCCCTTCGACCGGGTCAGCGCGCTGGCCTGGGCCGGCTTCGGGTCCGCCGTACTGATCGCGGTCGCCCGGGGCGCGACGCCGGAGCAGCCGGCGACGGTACGGCTGGTCGGCGGCGGCGGGCTGGCGTTCGGGCACACGTACGTCGAGGTGGGCGAGCTGGCCGAGGCGACCCTGGTGCTGGAGCACACCGGGAGCGCGTGGCTCGCCGACAACGTCGAGGTGTCGATCGGGGCCGGGGCGCGGCTGACCCTGGTGACCGTCGCCGACTGGGCGGCCGACGCGGTACAGGCGCAGCACCTGAAGTTCCGGCTCGGTCGGGACGCGAAGCTGACCCACGTACAGGTGTCGCTGGGTGGGGACCTGGTGCGGCAGTACGTCTCGGTGGACTACACCGGGCGGGGCGGCGAGGCCGAGCTGTACGGGCTGTACTTCGCCGGGGCCGGGCAGCACTTCGAGCACCGGCTGCTGGTCGACCACGCGGTACCGGACTGCCGCAGCTACGTCGGCTACCGGGGCGCCCTTCAGGGGCAGGGCGCGCACACGGTGTGGGTCGGTGACGTCCTGATCCGGGCCGAGGCGACCGGCACCGACACGTACGAGATCAACCGGAACCTGGTGCTGTCGGACGGGGCGCACGCGGACTCGGTACCCAACCTGGAGATCGAGACCGGCGAGGTGGTCGGTGCCGGACACGCCAGCGCGACCGGCCGGTTCGATGACGAGCAGCTGTTCTACCTGATGGCCCGGGGGATCCCCGAAGCGGCGGCCCGCAAGCTGGTGGTCCGTGGCTTCTTCGCCGAACTCCTGCACAAGATTCCGGTGGAGTCCTTGCGGGAACGGCTTTTCACCGCGGTCGAGGCCCGGCTCGAAGGGGCGGACGCGTGATCAAGGTGTGCGCCGTCGACGAGATCGAGGTCGGTACGGCGATCCGGGCGGAGATCGACGGTACGCCGCTGGCCATCGTGCGCTGCGAAGACGGCAGCGTCCACGCGGCGTACGACGAGTGCTCGCACGCCTCGGTACCGCTGTCCGAGGGCGAGGTCGACGGCTGCACCCTGGAGTGCTGGCTGCACGGGTCGCGTTTCGACCTGCGTACCGGTGCGCCGACCGGGCTGCCCGCCACCGAGCCCGTACCCGTCTATCCCGTCGAGATCCGCGACGGCTTCGTCTTCGTATCGTTGACGCCGAGCAATGGAGTTGTCCCGTGAGTGTCCTGGAAATCCGCGACCTGCAGGTGTCGGTCAAGCTCCCCGACGGGGCGCGCAAGCCGATCCTGGCCGGGGTCAACCTGACCGTGCGGGCGGGCCAGACGCACGCCATCATGGGGCCCAACGGTTCGGGCAAGTCCACGCTGGCGTACTCGATCGCCGGACACCCGCGGTACGAGATCACCAGCGGCAGCGTGACCCTCGACGGCCAGGACGTGCTCGCGATGACCGTGGACGAGCGGGCCCGGGCCGGGTTGTTCCTGGCCATGCAGTACCCGGTCGAGGTGCCCGGGGTGTCGGTGGCCAACTTCCTGCGTACCGCCAAGACCGCGCTGGACGGTGAGGCGCCGAAACTGCGTACCTGGGGCAAGGAGCTCAAGGAGGCGATGGACCGCCTGGGCATGGACCCGGCCTTCGCGGCCCGCAACGTCAACGAGGGCTTCTCCGGCGGGGAGAAGAAGCGCCACGAGATCGTCCAGCTCGAGCTGCTCAAGCCGAAGATCGCGATCCTCGACGAGACGGACTCCGGCCTGGACATCGACGCGCTCCGGGTGGTATCCGGTGGGGTGAACCGGGTACGGGAGACCGGGGACACCGGGCTGCTGCTGATCACCCACTACACCCGGATCCTGCGCTACATCAAGCCGGACTACGTGCACGTGTTCGTGGCCGGCCGGATCGTCGAAGAAGGCGGTCCGGAGCTGGCCGAGAAGCTTGAGGCCGAGGGGTACGAGCGGTACCTGACCGCGGCCTAGGACGGAGTGGCATGACGATCGCCGACCTCTCGGCGTTACGGGACGACAGCGTCCCGCAGCTCGACCTGGCGCGCATCCGGGCGGACTTCCCGATCCTGGGCCGTGAGATCAACGGGTACCCGCTGGTGTACCTGGACAGCGCCAACACGTCCCAGAAGCCGCGCCAGGTCATCGAGGCGATGCGCGAGCACTACGCGTACCACAACGCCAACGTGGCCCGCTCGGTG
>VAXX01000108.1:0-1111 GCA_005885115.1 Actinomycetota bacterium
CTGGATCCCGAACAGGTCGTTGAGCAGCGCCACCACGTAGTTGTGGTGCAGGTACCGCCGGCCGTGACAGATCCGGAACGACACGATCGACAGCCGCCGGGCGTACGGGTTGCCGAGCACCTCGATCCGCGGGTTGGCCTCCCACCGGTCCAGCGCCCGGCGCCACAGCCGCTCCTCGCTGGCCTGGATCACCTCGGTGCCGACCGCCTGCTTGAGCGCGAACACCAGCCCGGCCCGGATCGACTCGACGATCGCCGGCGTCCCGCCCTCCTCACGGGCCACCGGGTCGTCGAGGTACCGGTGGCCGATCGGGTCGACGAACAGGACAGTACCGCCGCCGGGCACCGTGGGTACCGCGTTGCGGACCAGCTCCCGGCGGACCACGAGAACGCCCGGCGTCTGCGGACCCCCGATGAACTTGTGCGGGGACAGGAAGATCGCGTCCTGGTCGGACACGTCGATGGGTACGTACGGGCCGGCCGCCGCGTAGGCCCAGAACGACAGGGCGCCATGCGCGTGCAGGAGCGCGCCGATCGGCCCGGTGTCCGACAGGATCCCGGTCACGTTGGACGCGGCGGAGAAGCTGCCGATCCGCAGCGGACGGTCGGCGTACTTGGTCAGTTGCGCTTCCAGGTCGGCCAGGTCGATGTGGCCGTCCCGGTCGGCGCCGATCACCACCACCTCGGCGATGCTCTCCCGCCACGGCAGTTCGTTGGAGTGGTGCTCGTACGGGCCGACGAAGACCACCGGGCGGACCTCGGGCACCGGCACGGTACGCAGTTCGAGGATCCCGATCAGCTTGTTGACCGCCGAGGTGGCCCCGGAACCGCAGAAGATCACGATGTGGTCCGGCGTACCGCCGACCGCCGCGTGGATGATCTCCCGGGCGTCCTCGCGCAGTCGGCTGGTCGCCAGCCCCGTCCCGGAACTCTCGGTATGCGTGTTGGCGTAGCGGGGCAGCACCTGGGCGCGGATCACGTCCTCGATGAAGTCCAACGACCGGCCGGAGGCGGTGTAGTCGGCGTACGTGATCCGCCGGGGTCCGTACGGGCCGTCCAGCGCCTCGCCCTCGCCGATGATCCCGGCCCGGATCCGCTCCAGCAGGGGGGAG
>VAXX01000108.1:1274-10869 GCA_005885115.1 Actinomycetota bacterium
TGGAAGGGCTGCGGCGCAACGCCGAGCGGGTGCGGTTCGTCCTCGTCCACCACGAGGAGGCCGCGGCGTTCATGGCGACGGCGCACGCGAAGGCGACCGGGCGGATCGGGGTGTGCCTGGCCACGAGCGGGCCGGGCGGGATCCACCTCGCCAACGGGCTCTACGACGCCCATCTGGACCACGCGCCGGTGCTCGCGATCACCGGCATGCAGGAGACCAGCGTGCTCGGCACCGGGTACCAGCAGGAGGTACACCTGGACCGGCTGTTCGCCGACGTCGCGGTCTACAACCAGATGGTGGTCAACCCGGCGCAACTGCCCGCGCTGGTGGACATCGCGATCCGGACCGCGTACGCCCGGCGGGGCGTGGCCCACCTGACCGTCCCCAACGACATCCAGGTCGCCGAGGCCGACGCCGACCCGTACCAGCACGTGGCTCCGGCGACCGCACCGCACACCTCGCCCATCTACCTGGCCCCGCCGGTACGTCCGCGCGAGCAGGACGTGGCCGCGGCCGCCGAGGTGCTCAACGCCGCGCGCAAGCCGGCGATCCTGGTCGGCATCGGGGCGCGTGGGGCGGGTGCGCTGGTCGAGCAGACCGCCGACACCCTCGGGGCCCCGGTCATCAAGACGCTCTCCGGCAAGATGGTGATCCCCGACGACTCTCCGTTCGCGACCGGCGGGATCGGGCTGCTGGGCACCAAGCCGACGGCGGAGCTGGTCGAGGAGATCGACGCGTTGCTGATGCTGGGGACCAACTTCCCGTACACGAAGCACCTGCCGCCGCCGGGCCAGGCCAAGGTGGTACAGGTGGAGGTCGACCCGGCCCGGGCGGGTACCCGGGTGCCGACCGACGTACCGCTGGTCGGTGACGTCGGGGCGACCCTGGAGGCGCTGCTGCCCCGGCTGACCCGCCGGGAGGACCGTTCGCTGCTGGGCCGGTACCAGGACAAGGTGCGTGAGTGGAAGGACAAGCTCGCCGCGCTCGAGTCCCCGGTACGCGAGCCGATCGCCCCGCAGTACCTGGCCCACCAGATCGACGTGCACGCCACCGACGACGCCGTCCTGACCTGTGACTCCGGCACCGTGGCCACCTGGGCGGCCCGGCACTGGCAGATCCGCGGCAACCGCGAGTTCTACCTATCGGGCAACCTCGCCTCGATGGCGCCGGGCCTGCCGTACGCGATCGGCATCCAGCACGCGTACCCGGGCCGGCAGGTGATCGCGTTCGTCGGCGACGGCGGGTTCGCGATGCTGATGGCCGAGTTCCACACCGCCGCCTGGCACCACCTGCCGATCAAGGTGGTCATCAACAACAACAACAGTCTCGGGCAGATCCTCTGGGAGCAGATGGTGCTCGGGTACCCGGAGCACGGGGTGCGCTTCGGTACCCCGCTGCCGGACTACGCCGCGTGGGCCAAGGCGGCCGGCGGGTTCGGCGCGCACGTGGAGAAGCCGGGCGACCTGCCGGTGGCGCTGACCGAGGCGTTCGCGTACCCGGGTCCGGCGCTGGTCGACGTCGCCGTCGATCCCAACGAGCCACCGATGCCCGGACAGGTGACGTACGAGCAGGCGAAGAAGTTCGCCGAGGCGTTCCTGCGCGGGCAGCCGCACAAGGCGGCCATCGCCACCACCTTGTTCAAGGACCGGATCGAGCAGCTCAAGGCGTGAGTCATGGCGGTCATCTCCCTTCCCCCGCCGCGGGTCCGTGGACCGGCCACTGTGGACAGCCGCGGGCTCGCGGCCGACCTGGCCGCCCGGGTCCGGGGCGAGGTGCGTTTCGACGCCGGTACCCGGGCGGCGTACTCGACCGACGGGTCCAACTACCGGCAGGTACCCATCGGGGTGGTGGTACCCCGGGACGTGGAGGACGCGGTCGAGGCGATCGCGGTCTGCCGGGCGTACGGTGCCCCGGTCCTGTCCCGGGGCGGTGGCACGAGCCTGGCCGGCCAGTGCTGCAACGTGGCCGTGGTGCTGGACTGGTCCAAGTACGTACACCACGTCGAGTCCGTCGACGCCCGGGCCCGCACGGCCGTGGTGCAACCCGGTGCGGTACTCGATGACGTGAACGCGGTGACCCGCCAGCACGGCGGGCTGGTCTTCGGTCCGCGCCCGTCCACCCACAGCCACTGCACGATCGGCGGGATGGTCGGCAACAACTCCTGCGGCGCGACCGCGCAGTGGAGCGGCACCACCGCCGCGAACGTGGAACGCCTGGAGATCCTGACCTACGACGGCCGGCGGATGTGGGTCGGCGCGGGCGAGGGCGACGAGGACATCCTGCGGCGGTTGCGCGGGCTGCGGGACCGGTACCGCGGCGCGATCCGGACCCGCTTCCCGGACATCCCGCGCCGGATCTCCGGGTACCAGTTGCCGTACCTGCTGGACGAGCAGGGCTTCCACGTCGCCCGGGCGCTGGTCGGCACCGAGTCGACCTGCGTCACCGTACTGCGCGCGCAACTGCGCCTGCTGCCCGAGCCGAAGTACCGCGCGGTCGCGCTGCTCGGGTACCCCGACATCGCGGCGGCCGGCGACGCCGTACCGGCCATCGACGACCATCACCCGATCCAGTTGGAGGGCCTGGACGAGAAGCTGATCCGGTACGAGAGCGACGAGCGGCGCAACCCCGAGGCGTTGAAACTGCTGCCGGACGCGGGCGCGTGGCTGATGGTCGAGTTCGGCGGGGACAGTCGTGAGGAGGCCCGGGAGAAGGCGGAAACGCTGGTTCGCGAGGTACGCCACGACAACGCCCAGGTGATCGACGACGACGCGCACCGCGAGCAGTTGCAGAAGGTACGCGAGGCGGGGCTCGGTACCACCGCACGTACCCCGGGCGGGCCCGACGCCTGGCCCGGCTGGGAGGACTCGGCCGTCGGTCCGGCACAGCTCGGCCCGTACCTGCGCGAGCTCACCAGCCTGCTGGACGAGTTCGGCTACGGCGCCACCAGCGTGTACGGCCACTTCGGCCACGGCTGCGTGCACTGCAGCATCCCGTTCGACCTGGTCAGCGTCGACGGGGTGACCACCTACCGCCGGTTCGTCGAGCGCGCGGCCGACCTGGTCGTGTCGTACGGCGGCTCGCTGTCCGGCGAGCACGGCGACGGGCAGGCCCGGGGCGAGTTGCTGACCCGGATGTACGGCCCCGAGGTGGTCCGGGCGTTCGGCGAGTTCAAGGCCATCTTCGACCCGGACAACCGGATGAACCCCGGAAAGGTGGTCCAGGCCCGGCCGCTGGACGCCGACCTTCGCCTGGGACCGGGGTACGCGCCCGCCGAGCCGGACACCGAGTTCGAGTACAGCGACGACGCGGGCAGCTTCGCCCGGGCCGCCCTGCGCTGTGCCGGGGTGGGGGAGTGCCGCCGCTCCGGCCCCGGTGGCGCGGTGATGTGCCCGAGCTACCAGGTGACCCGCGAGGAGGAGCACTCGACCCGGGGCCGCGCCCGGCTGCTGTTCGAGATGCTGCGTGGGGAGACCATCACCGACGGCTGGCGCAGCGCGGAGGTCAACGACGCGCTGGACCTGTGCCTGGCCTGCAAGGGCTGCAAGCACGACTGTCCGGTACAGGTGGACATGGCAACCTACAAGGCGGAGTTCCTGTCCCACCACTACGCCGGGCGGCGCCGACCCCGGGACCACTACTCGCTGGGCTGGCTGCCGGTCTGGTCCCGCCTGGCCGCGCTCGCGCCCGACGTCGCCAACGCGGTGACCCGCCTGGGGCTGGCGAAGCGCCTGGCCGGGGTGGACCCCAAGCGCGACGTACCCCGGTTCGCGGCGGCCCGCTTCGACCGGTGGATGCGCCGGCGCCGGTCGCCCAGCACCGGCGAGCGCGGCACCGTGGTGCTGTTCCCGGACACGTTCACCACCGCTTTCGCGCCCGCCATCGAGGCGGCCGCGGTCGGGGCGCTGGAGGCGGCCGGGTTCACCGTGGTGGTACCGGACCGGCCGGTCTGCTGCGGACTGACCTGGATCTCGACCGGGCAGTTGGACACCGGGCGGCGGATCCTGCGGCGTACCCTCGAGGTCCTCGCCCCGTACGTGCGCGCCGGACTGCCCGTCGTCGGGCTGGAACCCAGCTGCACCGCCGTGTTCCGCTCGGACCTGCGCGAGCTGCTCGGCTACTCGCCGGACGTGGAGCGGCTGTGCCGGCAGACCCGTACCTTCGCCGAGCTGCTCACCGAGCGGGCGCCCGACTTCACCCCGCATCTGTCCACTGTGGACGGAGGTACGCCGAAGGCGATCGTCCAGACCCACTGCCACCACCACGCCGTCCTGGGCAGCGAGCCGGACGTGGCGCTGATGAAGGCGATCGGCCTGGACGCCACCCAGCTCGCGTCCGGCTGCTGCGGCCTGGCCGGCAACTTCGGCATGACCCCGGCCCACCGGGACGTCTCGCTGGCCTGCGCCGAACAGGCGCTGCTGCCGGCGGTACGCGAGGCCGACCCGGCCACCGTCGTGATCGCCGACGGCTTCTCCTGCCGTACCCAGATCGAGGACGCGCGTACCGGCCGGCGCGCGGTCCACCTCGCCGAGGTGGTCAACGCGGCGGTCCGGGGCCGACGGCTGGGCGAGCATCCCGAACAGCTCCTGGCGCACCGGCCGTGAGGCCCGAGGTCCCGGTCGAGGAGCTGACCTGGGCGGCGTACCGGATCCCGACCGACGCCCCCGAGGCCGACGGCACGTACGCCTGGGACGCCACGACCATGGTCGTGGTGCACGCCCGCGCGGGCGGGCAGGTCGGGCTCGGCTGGACGTACGGGGCGGCGGCCGGCGGCCTGCTCGTCGACGAGGTACTGGGCCGGAACGTCACCGGACGGGACGCGCTGGACGTCACCGGCGCGTACCACGCGATGCACCGGTCGGTGCGCAACCTGGGCCGGCCCGGGGTCGCGGCCACCGCGATCTCGGCCGTGGACATCGCGCTGTGGGACCTCAAGGCACGGCTGCTGGGGGTACGCCTGGCCCGGCTGCTCGGGGCCGTCCACGAGACGGTGCCGGTGTACGGCAGCGGCGGCTTCACCAGCTACGACGAGCGGCACCTGGCCAGCCAGCTCGGCGGCTGGGTGGACGGGCAGGGGATTCCGCGTGTGAAGATCAAGATCGGTGAGTCCTGGGGGCACGAGGTCGGCCGGGACCTGTCCCGCATCGCGCAGGCGCGGGAGGTGATCGGTGACGACGCCGAGTTGTACGTCGACGCCAACGGCGGGTACACCCGCAAGCAGGCGATCCGGGTCGCCCACCGGATGGCGCCCTACGACGTGGCCTGGTTCGAGGAGCCGGTCTCCTCGGACGACCTCGCCGGCCTGCGCGAGGTACGCGACGCCGTCGAGCCCGACGTGACGGCCGGCGAGTACGGCTGGGACCTGCCGTACTTCCAGCGGATGTGCGCCGCCGGCGCGGTGGACTGCCTCCAGGTCGACGCGAGCCGGTGCGGCGGCATCACCGAGTGGGTACGCGCCGCCGCCGTGGCCGCCGCGCACAACCTCGACGTGTCCGCGCACTGCGCGCCGCACCTGCACCTGGACGCCGCGCTCGCCACCCCGAACCTGCGGCACCTGGAGTGGTTCCACGACCACGTACGCATCGAGTCGATGCTGCTGTCCGGCACGGTCGGGGCGGACGGTGGCGAGCTGCGCCCGGACCTCACCGCGCCGGGCCACGGGCTGACGTTCAAGGACAGCGACGCGCAGCCGTACCGGATCGGCTAGCGCCGGTGCCGGGTGGCCAGCGCCAGCCGCTCCAGCACCCGCTCGGTGACCTCCCAGCCCATACACGCGTCGGTGACCGACTGGCCGTGCACGAGCGGGCCGGTCGGGTCCAGCTCCTGCCGGCCCGGTACCAGGAAGGACTCCAGCATCACCCCGACGATGCCGCGCTGGCCGGCCTCCAGCTGGTTGGCGATGTCCGCGGCGACCAGCGGCTGGCGTTCGTGGTCCTTCCCGCTGTTGCCGTGGCTGGCGTCGATCACCAGCCGCTCGGGCAGGCCCGCGCCGCGCAGCCGGCGCAGCGCGTCGTTGACCGCCTCGGCGTGGTAGTTGGGGCCGGCCGCGCCGCCGCGCAGGATCAGGTGGCAGTCGGCGTTGCCGCGGGTGTGCAGGATCGCGGGGGTACCGGACTCGTCGATCCCGGTGAAGATGTGCGGTACGCCGGCGGCGCTGATCGCGTCGACCGCGGTACCCACGCTGCCGTCCGGCCGGTTCTTCATCCCGACCGGCATCGACAGGCCCGAGGCGAGCTGCCGGTGCACCTGGCTCTCCACGGTACGAGCCCCGATCGCGCCCCAGCCGACCGTGTCGGCCAGGTACTGCGGCATGATCGGGTCGAGGAACTCGCAGCCCACCGGCAGCCGCCGGGCCAGCACCTCCAGCAGCAACGACCGGGCGGTACGCAGGCCCCGGTTCACGTCGCCGGAACCGTCCAGCCCCGGATCGTTGATCAGCCCCTTCCAGCCCACCGTGGAGCGGGGCTTCTCGAAGTACACCCGCATGACGATCAGCAGGTCGTCGGCGAACCGCTGGACGGCGCCGGCGAGCAGGTCGGCGTACTCCCGGGCGGCGACGGGGTCGTGCACCGAGCACGGCCCGACGACCACGAGCAGCCGGTCATCGACCCGGTCCAGCACCTGCGCGATGGCGGTCCGGCCCTCGACGACCGTACCGGCGGCCTCCACGCCCAGCGGCAGCTCGTGCCGCAGCAGGGCGGGGGTCACCAGGGGGACGATCTTCTCGATCCGCCGGTCGCTGACCGACTGGGTACCTGTCTGAGCCACGCGGGTCAGGCTACCGGGTCCGGCAGGCCGAAGGTCGCGACCTCCGCCGGCCGGCGTCCGGTGTCGATCCAGGAGGCCAGTGCCTGACCGGTACCGACGGCCAGCATGATCCCGGTGGTGAAGTGCCCGGCGCTGACCCAGCCGTTGGTCGTACCGGGGAGCCGGTCGATGACCGGTTGCCGGCCCTCCACGAGCGGGCGGAAGCAGCACCATTGATGGGTCACCTGGGCGTCCCGGGCGGCGGGCAGCACCCGGCGCAGCCCGGTGAGCAGCTCGTCCAGCGCCGCCGGACTCAGCTCCGGTGACAGGTCGGCGTCGAATGTCCCGCCGCACACGATGCTGCCGTCCGGCAACGGCGTACCCCCGCCGTCCGGGCCGCTGACGATGCTGCCCAGCCGCCAGGGACCGGGTGCGGTGGCGAGCATGTGGCCCTTGACCCAGCGCTGGCGTACCCCGGCCGACCACGGTGGCGGGACGAGCCCGGTGGCCATGACGACCGCGCCGGGGTGGAAGTCGCCGACGCTGCTGGACACCGTGGTGATCCGCTCGCCGGCGGTCCGTACGCCGGTCACCTCGACCCCGGTGGCGACCGTACCGGCGTGTCCGGCCAGTACCGCGGCCAGCCGCTGCGGGTTGACCGCCCGCTGGCCGCTGACCAGCAACGCGGCACCGCCCTCGGGTACCGCCAGGTCCGGCTCCAGCTCGCCGACCTCCTGGGCGGTCAACGGCGCGAACGCCGGCCCCTGGGGCCACCGGACGGGCGTGCTGCCCGGCGCGAAGAGCTGGAGCCAGCGGGTCGTCCGCAGCCCGATGGCACCGTCCCAGCGCGCGTCGAGCTGCCTGTACCGCTCCCGGCTGGCCCGGCCGAACGCGACGAACGGCGCCGGGTCGGTCAGCGCGTGCATGTCCGGGGCGATCGCTCCGCCGTTGCCGCCGGAGGCCGCTGCGGCCAACCGGTCCGCCCGCTCCAGCACCACGACGCTGCCCAGCCCCGCGTCGCGGCAGGCGACCCCGGTCGCCAGGCCCACCGCGCCGCCGCCGACCACGAGCACGTCGGGTCGGCGGTCGAGCCGGTCCGGGAGCCCGGGCCGCAGCGCCGCGTGCTCGGCCTCGCGCAGCCCGTCCCACCACACCGCCGTACGCACCATGCCGACATCCTCCGCCCGCCCGCCCGGCGCGTAACACGCCGTCGCACAGGGTAACCGTGGCCGGGGCGCGCGCGGCAGCCGGTACCGCGTCGGCGCCACCGCGAAATTCTGCGCGTTCGGGGAGGTAGGACGGGCCGCCCCCTAGGGGAAAAACGTTGAAGAAGGTCTATTGACCTCAGTGAATTCTGAGAACAGCATGAGGCCAGGCGCCGTTACCGTCCGCGACAGGCAGGAGATGCCCCGGGAGCATCCCGCGCACCCCCCTGCCGGCCGCGGCCCATCTCATCCCAGATTGGGAGGAAAACATGCGCCGTCGCCCCCGCGGTTTCCTTCGTCCCCCGCGCCGCCGAGAGGTCGTCCTGCTCACCACCGTCGCACTGCTGGCGGCGTCCGTCACGCTCCTGGCCGGCCACGGTGCCCAGGCGTCGTTGGGCTTCGAGCCCGAGAGCCTGGATGGCGGCGGCAACAACCAGGCCAACCCCACCTGGGGCCAGGCCGGTACCAACTACATCCGGGTGGCGCCGGCGCGCTACGCCGACGGCCACAGCGCGATGGTCGCCGGACCCAACGTCCGGTACGTCAGCAACCGGGTCTTCCAGGACCTCGGGCAGAACGTCTTCTCCGAGCACCGGGTCACCCAGTGGGGCTGGACCTGGGGCCAGTTCCTCGACCACACCTTCGGCCTGGCCGCCGACGGTACGGACGCGGCGAACATCCCGTTCGACGCCACCGACCCGATGGAGAAGTTCACCGACACGCTCGGCGTCATCCCGTTCACCCGGACCAAGGCGGCCCCCGGCACCGGGGTCACCAACCCGCGCCAGCAGATCAACACCGTCAACTCGTACCTGGACGCCTGGCCCGTGTACGGCGGGACCAACGATCGGCTGGAGTGGCTGCGCCAGGGCCCGGTCGACGGGAACCTGGCCGACAACAGCGCGAAGCTGATGCTGCCGGGCGGGTACCTGCCGCGCCGGGACAGCCGCGGCGACCCGGCCCACGCGCCCCTGATGGCCACCGACGGGCGGCTGCTCGGCCAGCCGGACAGGGCGGCGGTGGCCGGCGACGTACGGGCCAACGAGAACATCGGCCTGACCGCCACGCATACCCTGTTCGCCCGGGAGCACAACCGGCTCGTCGGGCTGCTGCCCAGCTCGCTGACCAACGAGCAGAAGTTCCAGCTCGCCCGGCGGATCGTCATCGCCGAGCAGCAGTACGTGACGTTCAACGAGTTCCTGCCGGCGATGGGCGTCGCGTTGCCGATGTACACCGGGTACCAGCCCAGCGTGCGGACCTCGCTGTCGGACGAGTTCGCGACCGTCGGGTACCGGGCGCACAGCCAGGTGCACGGCGAGTTCGAGCTGGAGACCGACGCGGGCCGGTACTCCGCCGCCACCCTGGCCGCGTTGAAGGCCGAAGGCGTCGAGGTCACCCCGGCGGACACCGGTACCGGGCTCACCCTGGCCGTACCGCTGAACGTGGCGTTCTTCAACCCCGACCTGGTCCCGATGCTCCAGCTCGGGCCGCTGTTGCGGGCCATCGGCGGCGAGTCGCAGTACAACAACGACGAGCAGATCGACGACGCGCTGCGCAGCGTCCTGTTCCAGGTGCCGGTGTCGGGCAACCCGCAGTGCTTCGACAACCCGAGCCTGCCCAAGTGCTTCACCGGGGTGGTCGACCTG
>VAXX01000192.1 GCA_005885115.1 Actinomycetota bacterium
TCGCCGGGGGCGGCCCGCTGATGTCGATGGTCCGGTTGAGCGAGCGGATGTCGATGCGGTTCGCCACCGAGGTGATGACGGTCAGCGACCCGTACGCCGACGTGCTGCGCGCGATCACCGGCACCCCGGTGCACACGGTGCTCAACTGCCCCGACGAGCGGCTGTTCCACCCGCGCGCCTTCCGTGGCTGGGACCCCGACGGCGAGGTGGTGCTGGGCTACCACGGGCTGATCGCGCCACGGCACGGCCTGACCCGCGCGGTCGACGCGCTGGCCGAGATCCGCCAGCGGCATCCCCGGGTACGGATGCGGGTACGCGGCAGCGGCGACGGGTTGGCCCCGCTGCGCGAGCACGTCCAGGCGTTGGGCCTGGCCGACGCGGTCGAGCTGCCGGACCGGCTGCTCCCGGTCACCCGGATGGCCGGCTTCCTCGACCAGGTCGACATCGGGGTCATCCCGAGCCGGCTGGACCCGTGGACCCGCCTGGTCCTACCGAACAAGCTGATGGAGTACGCGTACGCCGGCATCCCGGTCGTCACCTTCCGCAACCCGGTGATCGAGCGGTACTTCCCGCCCGACGCCGTGACGTACGTGGACCCGGCGAGCGCGGCCAACCTGCGGGACGCGCTGCTCGGGCTGATCCGGGAGCCGGACCGGGCCGCGGCACAGGCGCGGCGGGCCCGCGAGGTGATGGTCGGGCGCACCTGGGCGGCGCAGCGGCGGCACTACTTCGAGCTGATCGACCGGGTCTGTAAGGCGGCCCGGTAGCACGCTGACACCACCACGGGGGAGGAAACATGGGCGGCTGCGTCGCTCAGGTCGGGTACGGGTACTGGGGACACAACCAGGCCCGCAACCTCAACACGCTGGCCGGGCGGTCCTGGCGGTACCTGGTCGAGCCGGTCGCGCAACGCCGGGCCCAGGCCGCCGCGCTGTACCCGCACCTGCGCACCACCGACAGCCTGGACGAGATGCTCACCGCCCCGGACGTCGTCGCGGTCGTGATCGTCACGCCGGCCGCCACGCACGCGCCGCTGGCCCGGCGGGTGCTGGACGCGGGCAAGCACGTCCTGGTCGAGAAGCCGTTGGCGCTGCGTACCGCCGACGCGGTCGACCTCACCGAACGGGCCGAACGCGCCGGGCTGGTGCTGATGGTCGGGCACACCTTCGAGTTCGTACCGGCGATCCAGCGGATGCGCGACTTCGTCGTCGACGGCGAGGTCGGTGACCTGCTCTACCTGCACGCCCAGCGGCTGAACCTGGGCCGGATCCAGCAGGACATCAACGCGTTCTGGTCGATCGGGCCGCACGACGTGTCCATCGCCAACTACCTGACCGGCGCCGACCCGCAGTGGGTGTCCGCGCGCGGTGCCCGCTACCTCAACCAGGACGTCGAGGACGTCATCTTCGTGACCGTCGGGTATCCCGGCGGGGTCCTGGCGCACATGCACGTCAGTTGGCTCGACCCGACCAAGACCCGGCGCACCACGGTGGTGGGCAGCAAGCGGATGCTCGTCTACGACGACCTGGACACCGAGGCGAAGCTGCGGGTCTTCGACAAGGGCGCGGACCGGTTGGCCGCCGACGCGTACGGGGCGTGGCAGTACCGGCTGCGCGACGGCGCGATGTACGCGCCGGCCCTGCCGATGGTCGAGCCGCTCGCGGCGCAGCTGTCGCACTTCCTCGACTGTGTCCACAGTGGACACAAGCCGCGGGTGGACGGCTGGAACGGGGTACGCGTGGTGGCCGCCCTGGAGGCCGCCGACGCCTCACTCAGGGCCGACGGGGCTCGCACCCCGGTACGCCTGCCCGCCGCGGCGGGCAGGCTGGACAGTGAGGTCCGGTGATCCCGCTGGTGGACCTGACCGCCGCGTACGCCCGGCAGCAGGAGCAACTCGACGCGGCCCTGGCCGCCGTGGTGGACAGCGCCCGGTTCATCAACGGGCCGGAGGTGGCCGCGTTCGAGGCGGAGTACGCGCGGTTCTGCGGCACCGCCCACGCCGTGGGCACCGGCTCCGGCACCGCCGCGCTGTACCCGCACCTGCGCACCACCGACAGCCTGGACGAGATGCTCACCGCCGGACCCGGACGCGCTCAAGGCGGCCATCGACGGGGTGGCCGCGGTCATCCCGGTGCACCTGTACGGGCGCCCCGCGGACCTGGCGCAGATCACCGCGATCGCGGCCGACGCCGGGGTACCGGTGATCGAGGACGCCGCCCAGGCGCACGGCGCCGAGCTCGTGGACCCGGCCGGGTCGGTACGCCGGGCCGGTGGGTACGCACCGCTGGGCTGCTTCTCCTTCTTCCCCGGCAAGAACCTGGGCGCCTTCGGCGACGCGGGCGCGATCACCACCGACGACCCCGACCTGGCCGCCCGGCTACGGATGCTGCGCGACCACGGCCGCAGCAGCAAGTACGAGCACCGGATGACCGGCTACGCGCACCGGCTGGACACCATCCACGCGGCGGTGCTGCGGGTCAAGCTCACCACCCTGGACCGGGCCAACGGGCGGCGCCGGGAGCTGGCCGCCGCGTACAGCCGCGCCCTGGACGGCGTCGGTGACCTGGTCCTGCCGCCGGAGACCCCGGGCCGGCGCAGCGTGTACCACCTCTACGTGGTCCGTACCCGCCACCGGGACGCGCTGCTGGCCCACCTGTCCGCCGCCGGGATCGGCGCCGGCGTGCACTATCCGGTCCCGCTGCACCTGCAGCCGGCGTACGCGCACCTCGGGGGGCGCCCCGGCGACCTGCCGGTCACCGAGGCGTGGGCACGTGAATGCCTGTCCCTGCCGCTGTACCCCGAGTTGACGGGTGAGCAGCTCGACGAGGTGGTGGCGGCGGTCCGCGGGTACTTCGGCTAGTGGCCCGACAGGGCCGCGACAACCGCGTCGTACGCGCCCTTGGGCCGGTACGTGGCGTCGAACAGGCACGCGGCGCCGTCCTCGACGTTGCGCTCGGGGATCCACGAGTACCGGTCGGTGAAGCCCCACACCGTGAACGAGACACACCGCGCGGTGCTCAGGCACGCGGTGATGGCCTGCCGGTACACCGACGCCTGCGCGGCGAGCTTGTCGAACGTGACCGGCAGGGTGATCCGGACATCGGCCTCGGTGATCGCGACGTCGACCCCGAGCGCGGTGAACCGGCGCAGGTTGGCGGCGAACCCGACCGGCAGCGGGTCGGTGGTCCAGTGCGTCTGGAACCCCACCCCACCGATCGGTACACCCTCGGCGCGCAGCCGCTTGACCAGTACGTACACCCCGTTGCTCTTGCCGTTGACGTCCTCCGCAGCCAGATCGAGTCGCGCAGCGTCCCGTCGGCGTTGAACGCCTCGTTCACCACGTCCCACGCCCAGACCTTGCCCCGGTACCGGGCCACCTCGTCCTGCACGTGGGCCCGCAGGACGCCGGTCAGTTGGGTCCGGTCGACGGTCGCCAGCCAGGCCGGCAGGGCGGCGTGCCAGACCAGGGTGTGCCCGTACACCTCCTGGCCGTTGCGGTGGGCGAAGTCCACCAGGCGGTCCGCGTCGGCCCAGTCGTAGCTGCCCCGCGCCGGCTCGACCTTGGCCCACTTCATCGCGTCCTCGGCGGTCACCGCGCTGAACTGGCGGGCCAGGACCTCGCGGTAGGTCGGGTCGGACAGCAGCGCCCCGGTGTTCGCGGCAGTGCCGAACCGCAGGGTGTGCGTCCGGGCCAGCCCGCGCAGCGTCGGCCCGGCCGGGCCGGTGGACGTGCGGGGGCAGGTGTCGGGGCAGGCGGCCCGCGCCGGCGGGCGATCCCCGCCCGGGGCGTGGACCGCGATCAGCACCACCGCCGCCGCGATCAGGACGACGCCGCCGACCACGGCCAGCAGCCGTACCTGCTGGCGCCTGCCAACCACGTCGCCCCCCTCATCGCCGATCCCCGTCGCGGCAGAGCCAGGGTACCGGCGGGCCGGCCGGGCCGGTGGCACCGGTGCTACCGTGCCCAGGACATTTGGCGGCGTACCGGCTGGCTCGGGGGAGAAGCGCAGATGCGGTCCGGTTCGGGGGCACGCGCCCTGACCTGGCTGATCGTCGTGCTGGTCGGCCTCGTGCTGGTGGACGTGCTGGTCGAGGGCTGGGTCCTGGCGCTGCTGACCCGGCCCGGTGGTGGCCCGCCGGCCTGGCCGAAGCTGGTCAAGAACGGCCTGTTCCTGGCCCTGGCCGCGCTGACCGTGGCGAGCGTGCTGGTGCGGCGGCGCTGGCGGGACTTCACCACCCGGGCCGACCTGGCGCTGCTGGTCCTGGCACTGGTCATGGTGGTCGCCGGGGTGGTCGGCGGCTCACCGCCGAGACTGATCGGGCAGGCGCTGTTCGTGTACTTCCGCGGCGTCATCGTCTTCTACGCGCTGCGCGCGGCCGACCCGCCCGGGCCCTGGCTCCGCCGGATCGGCTGGGTGCTCGCCGGGATCATCGGTCTCAACGTCGCCGTCGCGCTGGTCCAGATGCTCGTCGGGATACCGGCGTTCACTGCGGTCGGCTGGACCGACCTGACCTGGGCCAAGATCGACCGGGCGCAGGGCCTGCTCACCCACCCCAACCATCTCGGGCACGTACTCGGGCTGGCGCTGCTGGGACTGCTCGCCGCGATGGTGACCCGGCCGCGGGTGCGCTGGCCCTGGTGGGCCGCCTTCGCCGCCGGCGCGCTGGCGCTGTCGGCCACCCAGTCCCGCG
This sequence comes from Actinomycetota bacterium, assembly GCA_005885115.1. Lineage (GTDB taxonomy): Bacteria > Actinomycetota > Actinomycetes > Mycobacteriales > Micromonosporaceae > AC-43. Next base: position 4,693 of record VAXX01000192.1, read on the forward strand.
AGTCCGTGCTCGCCTGCGCCGTCGGGGCGGGGCTGCTGTGGCTGCTGGCCCGGGGCGGTCGCCGGATCCTCGCCGCCGTCGCGGTCCTGCTGCTGTGCGCGGCCGCGCAGGTGCTGCTGCGCCCGGCGAACCTCGCCGAGTGGCAACGGCGGATGAGCGGCGTGGTCAACGCGGTCGCGCCGACGACCCCGCCGGCCAGCCCGGCGCCACACCCGAGCGGCGGCGCCAAGGTCGGCACCGCCAAACCCAAGCCGCCACAACGGGAGATCCGGATCCTGATGTACCAGCAGGGTCTGCGGCTGCTGTGGCACGAACCCATTCTCGGGTACGGGGTCGGCCAGTTCGGCGGCATCGTGGCCCAGGAGAACAACCCGAACTGGAACCTCAACCCCCGGTTCGGGCCGGGCGGCTTCGACCGGCACGGCTTCGTGTCCAAGCAGGTCGACTCGTTCTGGCTGCACCTGGTCGTGGAGACCGGGCTGCTGGGCCTGCTGGCGTACCTGTGCTGGCTGTACCTGCTGATCCGCCCGCTGCTCCCGGGTGCCCGCCGCCGACCCGACCGGCCCGCCGACCCGTACGCCGCGTGGGCGGTCGTCGCGCTCGCGTTCGTGGTACAGGTCGCGTTCCTGTCCGCGTCCCTGGAGGACGAAGTGCTGCCGGCGCTGCTGTTCGCGCTCCTCGGGGTGGCCTGGACCCGTACCCGACGCCAGCCCACCCCGCCGGTCGCCGAGCCGGAACTCGTGGCCGTCCGGTGACCGACCTGCCGCGCGTGCTGGTCGTCACGAACCTGTGGCCGCGGGACGGCTCGTACCGGGGCGTGTTCGTCGAAGAACAGGTACAGGCGCTTCGCCGGCTCGGGTACCCGGTCGACGTCGAGGTGGTGGCCCAGGCCCGGGGCCGGGCCGACTACCTGGGCGCGGTACCCCGGGTCCGGCGCCGGGCCCGGACCGGCGGGTACGACCTGGTGCACATCCACTACGGCCTGACCGCACTCGCCGCCCGGTACGCCGGCCCGGTACCCCGGGTCCTCACGTTGCACGGCAGCGACGTGCGGGTGCCGTGGCAGGCGCTGGCCACCCGGCTGGGCTCCGGCGGTGTCGTCGCCCGGATCTACGTCTCCGCGCACCTGGCCGAACGGGCCGGCGACCCGGCCGGCATCGTGATCCCCGGCGGGGTCGACTTCACCCTGTTCCAGCCCCTGGACCGGGGGCAGGCCCGGGCCCGGCTGGGCCTGCCCCCGGACGTACCGGTGGCCCTGTTCGGCGGCCGGCCCGACCTCGCGCTCAAACGCTACGACCTGTTCCAGGCGGTGCTGCGCGAGCTGGGGGAGCGGGGGCTGACCACCACCGGGCTGGTGCTCGCCGAACCCGGTCAGGCCCGGGCGGACGTACCGCTGAAGTTCGCCGCCGCCGACGTCCTGCTGATGACCTCGGCACGGGAAGGTTCGCCGACCGTGGTCAAGGAGGCGGCGGTGATGGGCCTGCCGGTGGTCAGCACCGACGTCGGGGACGTACGCCAGATCCTCGACAGGGTACGCCCGTCGGCCGTGGTCACCGGCCCGGACCTCGCCCGGGCGCTGGCCGACGCCGCCGAACCGGTCCTGCGTCACCCGACCCGCTCCAACGGGCGGCAGCACTGCGCCTGGCTGGACTCGGTACGGGTCGCCGAGCGGGTCGGTCAGGTGTACCAGCAGGTACTCAACCGCGCCTGAGCCGGCACAGGTCGCGGTGCAGGACGGCGAGCGCCACCAGCAACGCGCCGCCGGCCGCCGCCCAGTCCGCCGGCCCGGCGGGCACCAGCATCCCCACCGCGCAGGCGGCCGCGACCAGCCCGACCGGGCGGGTCAGCGGGCCGGCCCAGCGCATCCCGTGCGCGCGCCACACCAGGGCGACCGGGACGCCCGCGGTCACCGCCGACCCGACCAGGTACCCCAGCGCCACCCCGGTCGCGGCGAGCCGGGGCCCGAGCACCGCGACCGTGGCGAGCCCGACCAGGCAGCCCGAGGTCGCCGCCACGGCCGGGATCCAGGCGGCCCGGCGGGTACCGCTGGCCAGCGCGTTGATCGCCGGTACCTGCACCACGCCCAGGTACGTGGTGGCGAGCATCAGCCGCAGGACCGTCTCGCCCGGCGGGCCACCGCGAACACCGGTGCCAGGAGTACGGCCAGGGCCCGGGTGGACAGGTCGGCCTGGCGCCGGATCGCCCCGGTGTCCCCGGCGCCGTGCGCGCGGGCCATCGCCGGGAACAGGGCCAGGCCCAGGGCGCGGGGCAGGAAGTACGCCGGCGCGACGAGCGCCACCGCCGCCGCGAACCAGGCCGCCTGCGCGGGTGCGACCAGCCAGTACGCCAGCAGTTGGGTGCCCTGGAGGAACCCGGCCCCGGCGAGGGTACCGATGCTGGCCAGGGCGGTGTAGCCGAGGATCTCGCCGCGCCGGTACCGGTCGGCGCGCTCCCCGCGTACGGTGCCGTGCAGCAGCGCCCGGGCGCCGAGGACGAACAGCCCGTACCCGAGCGCCAGCGGCAGCAGGTATCCGTGCCAGCCCAGCACCACGACCAGCACCGTGGCGCCGATCGCCAGGACGGACGTGGCGATCTCCAGCCGCGCGTACCCGGCGACCCGGCCGAACCCGTACAGGGCCGCCTTGTCCACCGTGTACAGCGAGTACGCCACGGTCAGCAGTCCCACCGCGCCGGTGTCCGCCCAGCCCAGGTGATACAGCCGGGCCGCGATGAGCGCCGCACCGAGCCCGAGCAGGGCCGCCGAGGCCACCGACAGCCGGGTCAGGAACCGGTGCGCCGCCCGGGCGGCGGCCACGTCACCGGCGCCCCGGTGGAAGGCCACGAACTTGGCCATCGCGCTGGACGCCCCACCGGGCAGCACCAGGCTGGCCACCACGACCGTCGCGAGCAGGCTGCCGACCAGCCCGTACGTTGCCCGGTCGGTGGCGTGGCTGACCAGGGACCCGTGTACCAGCCGGGTCAGCCCGACCGCGACCAGCGCGACCATCGACAACGCGGTGGCCCGGGCCACCCCGGCCGCCGGTGGCGCGACCCCGCCGGGCGTACCGCCCCGTTGCGCCGGAATCCGGGCACCCGTACCGGTCGGGGGAGCGGTCAGGCCGGCCCGCGCGTCTGCCACGCCGGGAGACTACCGGGCGGGGCAGACGCGCGGGGTACCTGTTGCTAGACGGTGGTGACGACCTCGTCGTGCGGCAGCCGGGGGAGCCGGTCGAACCAGGCGTCCGGCCCCGGGAGGCCGATGTTCACGACCAGCAGCGACCGGTACCGCCCGTCCGGGAAGAACTCGGCGTCCACGCCGGCCGCGTCGAACCCGATCATCGGCCCGGCCGCCAAGCCCGCCGCCCGGATACCGATGATGAAGTAGCCGATCTGCAGGCCGGCGTTGAACCGCGCCGCGTGCTCGCGCATGGTCGGGTCCAGGAACCAGTCCCGGGCCTCCGGCTTGAATGGCACCAGCCGCGGCAGTTCATCGTGGAACTCGGTGTCCGCGGCCAGGATCGCCACCAGCGGCGCCTGCCGCGTCTTGGCCTGGTTCGACTCGGCCATGTGCGGGACCAGCCGGGCGCGGGCCTGCTCGCTGCGCACCAGCACGACGCGCAGCGGCTGGCAATTGATCGAGGTTGGGCCGAACTTGACGAGGTCGTAGATAGCCTCGATCTGCTCGTCGGTCACCGGCTCGTCGGTGAAGGTGTTGGCGGTGCGGGCCTGCCGGAACAGCAGGTCCTGGGCCTCCGGAGCGAGGGCGAGAGCGGTCCGGGTCACCGGCGCGGCGGTCATGGGTACTCCTCGAATAGTTCAAATTCGAACATTGCTCGGGGTACACGCTACCGCGAGGTTCCAATGTGAACAACCGGCGGGGTTACCATGGCTGACGTGGGTTCCGACCAGTGTCTGACCGAACGGGAGCGCGGGCTGTGGCTCGCCTTCATCGAGGCCAGTCACCTGATCGAGCGGCTCCTCGACCAGCGGTTGCGCACCGAGACGGGCCTCGCGTACGCACAGTACGAGGTCCTGCTGCGGCTGTCCCGTCTGACGTACCAGGTCACCCAGCTGGAGAAGGCCGGCCTGGTACACCGGCGCAACTGTCCCTCCGACGACCGGGGTGTCGTCGCCCACCTCACCGCGGCCGGGCAGCGGATGCTGGACAAGCTGGTCCCGATCCACGAGGCGGTCGTCCGCGAGTACCTGACCGGCACGCTGGGCCCCGCGCAGATGGACGCCCTGGCCAGCGTGATGTGCGCCACCCGCCGGCACCTGCGCGGGCAGGCGCCGGCCGACCCCTCGCCGGTATCCTGCCCGGGTGAGCCCGTCTAGTTGACATAATGCACATTATCGAGTCCCGGGTACCCGGACCGGGTCGGTCGGGCGCAGCCCCAGATCGCGGAACAGTTCCAGTTGCAGCCGCCACGCCATCGCGTTCTTCATCCGCTGCGCGATGCCCGGAATCTGGTCGATCGCGTCGAGCATCACGGTGTACAGCTGGGACACCGGAACCTCGGTCAGTCCGGCGGCGCGCTGCTGCCTGGCCCAGGTGAGCCAGTGCTTGTCGAAGGCGGCGTGGACATCCTTGTCCAGCAGGACCGTCTCGGCCTCCCCCCGGCGGTATCCGGGCGTGTCGCGCAGCGCCGACGTCGGGCCAACGTGCGCGGACTGGACGTCCCTGCCGGAGACTCCGTACTCGCCGCGCACCTCGGTGGCCGCCTTGTGCGGCTGGGTCGCGAGGTCGGCGGTACCCGGCTGGCCCCGTGCGCCGATCAGCCCGGCGGCCCGGGCGTCGGCGGCGGCCTGCGCCGCGTCGGCCGGGGCCGGTTCCAGGTCGGCCGGGTCAAGGGTCAGCTCGTCGCTGATCTCCTGCCAGATCTCCTCGCCGCGGGGCGGCGGGCCGCCCGTCCCGTCCCCGCCACCGCTGGGCTGCGGGCCCGGCGGCGGGGACATCGGGACCGCGTAGGCCAGCGCGGCCTGCTGTAGTGCGCTGGGCGCCACCTCGGCGGCCGCTTCGACGGGCATGCGGATCAGTACGCCCTCGGTGGTCAGCGCCTCCACGTACCCGGTCGGCGGCGGCCCCTCGTACGGGCGCCCGGCGCTACCGCCGATCGCCTTGCCGACCAGCGCGACGACCAGGCCCACGCCGCCCTCGGCGATGGCGTGCGACAGCGCCGCTCCGGCCCGGCGCAGCTCCTGGTCGGTCGTGGCGTGCACCGCGGTGCCGAGGTATGTGCCGAGGTCGCCGAACACCTCGAAGACCACCCGCCCGACGAAGATCGCGCTGATGGTCAGCGTCGCCAGGGCGATCCCGTCGGCCACCCAGCCGACCGGGGTCAGCTGGGCCGCCACGTACGCCGCGCCGAAGCCGGCCAGCATGGCCAGCGACTGCGGCGTGAACAGCCCGGCGACCTGGGCCACCACGTCCGGGGCGAGGTGCTCCTGGGCGTACTCCCACGCCTTGAGCAGCTTGTCCCCCTCGCTCATCGCCGCCACGTCCGGCCCGGCCGGTACCGGTGCCGGCGCGGCGGCCCGCAGCTGCGCCCGGGCCTGCTCGGACAGCGCACCCAGCGCGGCCTGCTGGTCCTCGGGGCTCATCCCGGCCAGCGCGTCCGCCGCACCCGGCCAGTCCTGCCCGGCGAGCGCGGCGTTGAACGCCGCCTGCCGCTCCGCACCCCGCACGAGCTGGCCGACGGCCTGGTTGCCGGCGTCCTCCTGGAGCCGCAGCAGCAGCGCCGGCACCGGCGCGACCGGCACCGGCGCGACCGACGGTGCCGGTCCGCCCGGGTCCATGTCCGGGCGGGCAGCCCTCGCCCTCGCCGCCATGCCGACGAGTATGCCGGGCGGGCGCAACTTCCCCTCGGCGGAACGCCGCGGCTGACGGGTGAGGCGAAGGAGTTCGGGTGGAACGGAATCGATGGGCGCGGTTGACCGCGCTCGGTGCCGTGGTGGTCCTCGGCGTACTGGCGCCGCAGAGCGCTCACGCCGCGCCGAAGCCGGCGGCCAAGTACGACTGGTTGCAGTTCGCGTACGACCCCGGGAAGTCGGCCAACGACACCGCCGAGTCGACGGTGAACCTCGGCAACGTCAAGAACCTCAAGCAACTGTTCAAGGTGGCCCTGACCGACGCTCCGGACGGCGCTCCCGTGTTCCTGCACGACGTGACCACGCCCAAGGGTGTCAAGGACGTCGTATACGTTCAGGGTGAGCACGGGCACCTGATCGCGCTGGACGGGCGTACCGGGGCCACGATCTGGTCGCACAGCTTCGGTCCCGGCGGCATCTCCAACTCCAGCCCGGCGATCGACCCGACCCGAAAGTTCATCTACCTCAACGCCAACGACGGCAAGGTGCACAAGGTCAACGTCGGTGACGGTACCGAGGTGACCACCGGCGGCTGGCCGGTGAGCACCGGCGCGGGCAAGAGCAGCTCGTCGGTCACCATCGCCACGGCGCGCAACGGCCACACCTACCTGTACGCCTCCAACCAGGGCCACGGCCGGGTCACCACGATCGACCTGGCCAACGCCAGCCGGCACGTGTTCGACCTGGCCTGCGCGAACCTGCCGGACACCGAGACGCCCAGTTGCAGCACCCGCGGGGCGAACCCGTGGGCGCGCGGCCCGGCGTACGACGCGAGCCTGGACCTGTTCTTCCAGATGGGCGGCACGAACAACGGGCCGAGCTTCGTCCCGGGCCAGGACTGGCGCAACAGCTGGGTGGCGCTGCCGGCGGACGGACACACCACGATGAAGGGCGGCAAGGGGTACCCGGCCGACAGCTACACCCCGAGCAACGTGACCTCGCTCATCAAGTCCGACCGGGACATCGGCAGCGGCGGCCTGCTGATCCTGCCGACCACGCTGTCCAAGAAGTTCCCGCACCTGGGGGTACAGCCGGGCAAGGACCGGGCGATTCGGCTGCTGAACCTGGCCAACCTGTCCGGCAAGGGCGCCCCCGGCAACACCGGCGGCGAGCTGCAACTGTTCCCGTTCGCGGCGATGAGCATGATGCGCGCGCAGGGTGCGGTGTGGACCGACCCGGCGACCGGCGCGGTGTGGGTGTTCGTCCCCGGTGAGAAGGGCATCGCCGGGTTCCAGGTGACCGTCGACGCGGCCGGCAACCCGAAGCTGGTCCTCCAGTGGACGATCTTCAACGGCTGGACCTCGTCGGCGTTCGTCGCGGGCGGGGTACTGTTCGCGGCCAACGGGGCCGGCGAGCACACCCAGTCGTTGGCGCTGCACCAGGTACAGGCGATCAACCCGACCACCGGCAAGGTCGTGTGGACCGGCGCGATCGGGCTGCACCACTGGTCCAGTCCGATCCTGGCCGACGGCGTGGTGTACATGCCCGACGGCAACTCCGGCGGCTTCGGCAGCGGTACCAGCGGGGACCTGATCGCCTGGTCGCTGAG
>VAXX01000193.1 GCA_005885115.1 Actinomycetota bacterium
CCTCGCTCGGCATCACCGTGTTGATCACGTGCAGCAGCGCGCTGCTGCGGACCGCGCGGGACAGCCCCGGGATCGGCGAGGAGCCCAGCGGCGCCGCCACCAACCAGGCGACCAGCAGCACCGCGATGATGGAGACGACCGAGCCGCCCAGGTCGTCCAGGCTGCGGCCGACCGGGTTGCGGATCGAGGAGCGCAGCCGGGCCCCGAGCCAACTCGCCAACGCCTGCCCGCCGATCGCGATGACGAGCACGGTCAGCAGCGAGACGAACACCCGGGCGACGCCTTCGGTGAAGAAGTCGGCGAAGAACGGGCCGAGCTGCAGGCCGATCGCCGCGCCGCCGAAGAACCCCACGAACGACAGCAGGCCGATCAGAAAACCCTGGCGGTACCCGTTCACCGCGAAGACGATGACGAGTACGACCAGGACGACGTCGACCAGGCTGCCATACATCAGATCAGGGTACGGGCCGATCGCCAGCGACGGGCAACTCGACCCGGGGCGCGTCCTCCCACGGTCGGGCCCAGCCGGCCAGGTCCAGCAGTACGGTGAGGATCCCGGCGGTGAAGCCCCAGACGAGCATCGACCGGACCCGGAACGCCGGACCGACGTACCCGCTGGGATGGCGTACCCACAGCCGGTTCGCCGGGTCGACCAGCTCCGCCACCGGTACCCGGGCCACCCCGGCCACCTCGGCCGGCTGCATCGGCGCGACCGGATGCGGGCTGCGCCACCAGGCGAGTACCGGCGTCACCAGGAACCGGCTCACCGGGATCCACAACGACGGCAGTTCGGTGAGCACGCGTACCGTCTCCCGGCGCAGCCCGACCTCCTCGGTCGCCTCGCGCAGGGCGGTATCCGTGGCGTCCGCGTCCCCCGGATCGGCCGCACCGCCGGGGAAGGCCGGCTGCCCCGCGTGGTTGCGCAGCTCCGCGGCCCGCTGGAGCAGCAGTACGTCGGGCCCGTCCGTCGACTCGCCGAGCAGGATCAGTACGGCGCTGGCCCGGCCCCCCTCGGCCGGTACCGGGATCCTGGTGAAGTCCTCCCGCCGTGCCCCCGCGACCGCGCTGAGCAGCGGCTGCCACCAGTCCGGCAACTCGTCCGTCATGCGGCCACCCCCAGGTGCGCCTGGGCGAGCCGGTCGATCGCGGGCTCGTCCAGGGGCGTGGAGTTGTAGAGGTAGCGCAGGCCGCCGCCGGCGTCCACGAACAGGGTCACCGGCAGGGCGCTGCGGCCGACCGCCGCGAGCAGCCGGCGCTGGTCGTCGACCAGCGTCGGGTAGCTGACCCGCACGTCCTGGAGCAGCGCCGCACCGGCGGTACGGGTGTCCCCGGTGTCCACCCCGATCACGGTCACCCGGTCGCCGGCCCGGGCCGCGTACGCCTGGAACGCCGGCAGCTCGCTGCGGCACGGGGCGCACCACGAGGCCCACAGGTTGATGATCGCGGGGCGGTGCAGGTCGGTCAGGCGTACCACGCCGCCGCCCTCGAAGCACTCCAGCGTGACGTCCGGTACCCGTGGCCCGGACGCGGCCGGCGGGACGACCGACGGGGCCGGTGGCAGGCACGATCCGGCCGGCTGAGCGTCCACAGTGGACGGTGCGCAGGCGGCCAGTGCCGCCAGGAGGACCAGCGCGACGAGCCCGCGGATCACGGCGCCGGCACGCCCGCCGCGGCGGCCAGCTCCGCCACCCGGGGCCCCTTGAGCAGCGTGACCGCGATCGGTGGCTCGGTCGGCCCGGTCCCGTACGACGGGCACATCGTGGCCAGCGTGCAGGGCCGCTCGATGAGCTTGCCGACCGCCGTCTCGATCTTCACCGGATCGGTCTCGGTGGTCCACGCCCAGCGGCCCACCAGCCGCTGGAAGTGGGTATCCACGGTCAGCCCCGGTACGTCGAACGCGTTGCCCAGGATCACGTTGGCCGTCTTGCGGCCGATGCCGGGCAGCGTCACGAGGTCGACCAGCCGGCCCGGCACCTGCCCGTCGAACCGCTCGACCAGCGCCTGACCCAGCTTGATCAACGAGTCGGTCTTGTTGCGGTAGAAGCCGGTCGGCTTGAGGATCTCCTCCAGCTCGGTGCGGTCCGCGCGGGCGTAGTCGGCAGCCGTCACGTACCGGGCGAACAGCTTCGGCGTGACCTCGTTGACCCGGACGTCCGTGGTCTGCGCGGACAGGATCGTGGCGACCGCCAGCTCCAGCGCGTTGCGGTGGTCCAGCTCGCAGTGCGCGTCCGGGTGCGTCTGCGCGAGCACCCGCGCCATTTTGCGCGCGCGCCGCTTCCGGGCCAGATCGGTTTCCACGAGACAGAGCCTACGACGGGGGTGTGACGCTTCCGTCGGCCCCGATGTGCGCCCCGGTCGCCGGGAAGTCGGACCGGCACAGGCTGGCGGTCAGGGCGATGGCCTGGCGCTGCGGGTCCGGTCGCGGCGCGCCGGGCGCGATCATGTGCGTGGGTACGATCGTGCCGGCCACGTACGAGCCGTCCCGCCGCAGCGTCACGCGCAGGATCTCGGTGGTCCCGACCACGCCGGTGTACCCCAGCGCGTGGTACCCGGCGAAGTTGCCGATGCTGTACGCGATCAGCCTGCCCTGGTAGAACTCCATCGCGCGGATCACGTGCGGGCTGTGCCCGATGACGAGATCGGCGCCCGCGTCGATCATCGCGTGGCTGAACGCGATCGGGTCACCCCGGTTCTCCCCGAGGAACATGTCGGTGCCCGGCTTGACATGGGTATGGTCGGCCCCTTCCCCACCCATGTGCACCTGGATGATCACGATGTCGGCCTGAAGCCCAGCACCGCCACCCGGATCCCCTTGACGGTGACCACGGTGATCAGCCCCGGCGGACCGGTGTACCTGACCCCCGCCGCGTCCAGCGCCCGGCGGGTGTTCTGGTGCCCGGCCGGACCGAAGTCGTACGCGTGGTTGTTCGCGAGGTTGACCAGCGCGAACCCGGCCTCCTTGAGGATCCCCGCGTACGCCGGCGGCGACCGGAACGAGAAGCAGGTCTTCCCCAGCCGGTCCGCCGGGCACTTGCTGACCCCGGTGTCGTCGGTCAGCGGCTGCTCCAGGTTGGCCATCTGCAGGTCGGAGTGCAGCTTGTCGGCCACGTCGGCGAAGAACCCGTGCCCGTTGTCGGGCGGCAGCCCGTTCGGTGCGGCGCCCATGATGACGTCGCCGACGGCGGAGAGGGTGAACTGTCCGCTGTCGGCGGCCGGGGCGTCGCTGGCCGGCGCCGGTACCGGGGGCGCCGCGCTCGCCGTGTCCTGCGCGGCGGTCGGCGTGGGGGGGCGGGCCCGCAGGTACGCCACGACGAACACGGCGATCCCGACCGCCAGCACGGTGACCGCCGCGATCAGCGGCGTCAGGCTGCCGCGCCGGCGGCGGGGTGGCCGGTACGGGCCGCGAGCAACGCTCATGTCTGGTTCGTCCCGGGGGGCAGGGGTGGGTCCCTCCGGACCCTATCCGAGCCGGGCCAGCCGAAGGTGCCCCGTCCGCCCCGCAGGACGGCGGCGTACACCGCGCGGGCCAGCGGGGCGCCCCAGTCCGAGCGCGGACCGCCGTACGGCTGGACCGGCCCGGTGGTCGGGCAGGCCAGGACGGTCGCGTCGGTACACGTCCCGGTGCCCGGTACCTCCAGCTCGACCAGCGCCTGCACCTTCGCCTCGGCCACCGTGGCGACCGCGTTCACCAGCGCGGCCTCGCTCAGCCGGGCCGGTACCCAGGCCACCACGTTGACCGTACCCACCCGCCGCCGGGCGGACGCCGGGGGCGCGGCGGCCCAGATCGGGTCGGTGAGCCCCACGGTGGCCCAGACCGTGACGCCGGCGTCCGGCGCGGTGACCACGGTGGCGACATCGACCCCGGTCAACAGGCCGGTGCCCGGGCCGGCCAGGCCGAGGTCCGCGGCGAGCTCCGCCAGGTGCGCGTCCGGGTCGGGTCGGGCATACGACATGGGTACGGTTGCGTTGATCACCCAACGTCGTGTGCCGATCCCGCCGCCCAGCGCGCCGGACGAGATCATGAGCACCGGCTCGGCCGGACGCCACACGAGTACGGGCAGCTCAACGTCGCCATCACGACGCTGGGTGAGCTCGGGATACACGCGTCCATAGTGCCGCTGATCTTCCCGGGGTGGGCATCCGGTACGCGCGTCGATGTGCCTAGACTGACCTGGCGCGGAATCGCGCAGGCGGAAGGTGCTCGAGATGGACGAGGTACTGGCGCGCAGCGGGCTGTTCCAGGGTGTCGATCCCGACGCGGCGGACTCACTCGCCAAGGAGATGGAGACGATCGAGGCCCGCAAGGGCGAAGTCGTCTTCAACGAGGGCGAGCCCGGCGACAGCCTGTACATCGTGCTGTCCGGCAAGATCAAGCTGGGCCGTCGCGCCGCCGACGGCCGGCAGAACCTGGTCGCCGTCATGGGCCCGTCCGACACCATCGGCGAGCTGTCCCTGTTCGACCCCGGCCCGCGCTCCGCCACGGCCACCGCGGTCACCGACGCCCGCCTGGCCCGGCTCCGCAAGCAGGCGCTCCGGCCCTGGCTGACCAACCGCCCGGAGATCGCCGAGCAGTTACTGAGGGTACTGGCCCGGCGGCTGCGGCGTACCAACGACCAGCTCGCCGACCTGATCTTCACCGACGTTCCCGGCCGGGTCGCCAAGAACCTGCTCCAGATGGCCGGCAAGTTCGGCAGCCGCGACGGCGGCGTCCTGCGGGTCACCCACGACCTGACCCAGGAGGAGATGGCGCAGCTCGTCGGCGCCTCCCGCGAAACCGTCAACAAGGCTCTCGACGACTTCGCCTCCCGCGGCTGGCTCCGCCTCGACGGCAAAAGCGTGATCATCCTGGACCCCGAACGCCTGGCCCGCCGCGCCCGCGTCTGACCCCCGCCGGAAACCGCGACCACAGACACCGACCGCTCGTTAGCCACGGGAATGCCGACCACACCCCTGGCTGGAGCGGCGATGCCAACGCTGAGTACGACGCTCGATCCCCGCTCGTCGTCCTACCTCGAACGGCGGCAGGCGATGCTGGCCCGCCTCGACGAGCTGGACGAGACGCTGGCCGCCGCCCGTACGCGGGTCCGCGCGCGGGAGCGCGTCGAGCTGCTTCTCGACCGCGACGCGCCGTTCCTTGAGCTGCGTACGGTCACGGGCTCGGCCCTCGTCGGTGGGGTGGGGCAGGTCGAAGGCGTGCACTGTCTGGTGGTCGCGGACGAGCCGGGGACGATCGAGGGTACGGGTGACCGGGCCAAGGCGTACCGGCTGGCCGGGCTGGCGGCGGAGAGCGGGCTCCCGCTGATCCACCTCGCCGAGCCGGGCCGGGCCCATCCGGAGCGCAGGCGGGTACCGGCGGTCGTCGCCGTCCTGTTCGGTGGTGGTACGGCACCGTCGGCCGACTACACGGTCGCGGTACGTCCGGCCGCTGCCGAGGCGGACTTCCTCGCCGAGGACGAGCGGGACGCGATCCGGCTGGCCCGGCTGTGCCTACGCCGGCTGGACCGGCCCGCCCCGGTACCGCCGCCCGGGCTGGCCGAGCCGCCCAAGTACGACCTGGACGACCTGGTCGGAACCGCGGACGTACGGGAGGTCCTCGCCCGGGTCCTGGACGGCAGCGAGTTCGAGGAGTTCCAACCCCGGTCCGGCACGGATCTGCTCGCCGGCTGGGGCGCGGTGTACGGGTACCCGGTCGGGGTGCTCAGCGGCGGCCCGGGTGACCTCAAGGCGGCCCGCTTCGCGGAGCTGGTACGCGACAGCGGTACCCCGTTGATCTGCCTCGGTTCCGCGCCGGTGCCCACCCCGGACCTGGCGGTCACGCTGACCCCCGGTGACCCGGCGTACCGGGCCCGGCTGCTGCTGGCCTGGCCGTACCCGGGCGCGAGTGCCGAAGCGGACGCGGTGATCGACCCGCGGGACACCCGTACCGCGTTGGGCATCGCGCTGGCCACGGTAGCCCGGAGGTGTGCGTGATCAGGAGGCTGCTCGTCGCCAACCGGAGCGAGATCGCCCGCCGGATCTTCGCCACCTGCCGGGCGATCGGTATCGACACGGTCGCGGTGTACTCCGACGCCGACGTGGACAGCCCGCACGTGCGC